>NZ_DALZYO010000060.1:0-21405 GCF_031988165.1 Neobacillus sp. | reverse complement strand
ACCTAATAAAGGCGGTGAGAGCAGAGCTAGACTTCACATCTTTCGTCTAGTGAAAAGGGTATTTCACTTAAACTGGTTAAAGTGATTCATTTTTGCGGCGCTCCGCCCCTTTTCCACAGAAAAGAGAAAATGACGTATGTTAATTCACACGTCATTGCAAATGTAATTTTCTAAGATACACAATAGACGAAACTCTTTAGAAAAAATGCCAGCTCTCGGTTATTTTTTCTTTTTTTTCTGGGTGTGATTATTTTGATTACCCTTGCTATTATCACCGCTGACAAACTCATTCGCAAATTCTGCTTCTGCATGACCTGCCTTTGGTGAATTTTGATTTCGGCTGCCTTTGTTAAATTTTTTAGTCAAATAAAAAACTCCTTTCCAGTAAACTAGATTTATTGTTGGCGTCGGAGGATTTATTTATGTAAGTTTCTTGCGAAAAAAATGCTCAACCTCACGTAAGAGAAACTCGTGGAATAAAGCCGGCGGAGAAAAACCTGCTGTCACCCAGTGCCAACAGGTTATTCTTTATAAGATAAAAAAGTATAAAATTTTGACTTTGAGAAGTATCTAGCTCCACAAGGAAGAATTCGGAGCATTAGCATCCAAGCAGGAATAGCGTTAGCTTTTTCGAGGAGCCACCAGCGGCTAGTGTACTTCGCTAAACGGGCGCTTACGCTTTTCTCAATAAATTTTTGCTTGCTCTTGATTTGTCAAAACTCTAATGGCACCTGCTGCGAGGGCTTCTAGTTCCTCCTCGCCGGGAACCACATAAATATCAGCTAAAAAGCTGATCTTTTTCTTGATTTTCTCAACGATTAATTCTGAATAGCAGAGACCACCGGTTAAAATGATTCCATCAATATGCCCTTCAAGGACTGTCGCCATGGCTCCGATTTCTTTTCCAAGCTGATGTATCATGGAATTTAGGACGAGGGTCGCTTGTTCATCTTCGTTCAATACCCGTTGTTCCACTTCAACCATACTTTTCGTGCCTAGATAGGAATAGACACCGCCGACCTTAGTGATTTTCGTCAGCACTTCTTGTTCATTATATTTCCCTGAATAGCAAAGCTTCACAAGTTGTTTTGCTGGAAGCGTCCCTGTTCTCTCAGGGGAGAATGGACCTTCATTATCGGCATTATTGACGTCTATGATTCTACCTTTTCGGTGAGCAACAACGGAAATACCTCCGCCAATATGGGCAACGACAAAGTTTAAATCCTCAAAAGGAGTATTTAATTGTTGAGCGATTTTCCTTGAAACAGCTTTAATATTTAAGGCGTGGACTTGGCTAACTCTTTCAATCTCAGCCATTCCGGATAGCCGGGACTCGGCAATCAATTCGTCCACACCAACAGGGTCAACAATAAAGGCTGGAATGTCTAGGTTATCAGCTAATTCGCCAGCTATGACCGCCCCAAGATTGGACGCATGTTCCCCAAACCTTGAAGATAGCGCATCCCCTATCATATATTCATTCACTAAATAGGTGCCGCTTTCAAGGGGCTTTAATAAGCCCCCGCGGCCAACGATTCCGTCCAGCTTGTTAAGGTTAAATTTTCTTTTTTCTAAATTCATGAGTAACGTTTCAAGGCGAAATGGAAGCTGGTCTGCAACTGTTTTAAATGGCATCATTTCATTATCATCGTGACGGACCGTTTCACTAAAGAGAAGGTCATCCCCTTGAAATATAGCGAATTTTGTCGAGGTAGAGCCTGGATTGATGGCTAAGACAGTTTTAGACATAAGCGTTGGTCCTTTCCTTCCATTGAAAACCAATCTCTAATGCCTTTTTATTTAGCTTTAGCCGCTCTGGCTTCTTGTTACCGATCATTTCTTCCATCCCTTTATACAAATCATCTATTGATAGAATGGTAGTTTCTTTGATAAATGCACCGAGCAAAATCATATTTAAGAGCGAGTTTGTTCCTAGCTCGTCTGCTAATGGTTTTGTATTTATAGCCAACCATTCGACAGGAAGTCCTTCGGGCTTCATTTGCTGAATCATCGAGCCATCGAATAGGATTTTGCCATTGGTTTCAACACTATCTTGAAATTTTTCCAATGATGGGCTATTGAGGGCAAGAAGTGTTGTACACTGATTGACAATGGGTGAGGTAATTTCTTTTTCAGAAATAATGACCGAACAATTTGCTGTACCGCCTCTCATTTCGGGGCCATAGGAAGGAATCCATGATACATGTTTGCCAGTTACCATCCCCGTAAAAGCTAAAAGTTTTCCAGTGAATAGAACCCCTTGACCACCAAAACCAGAGATTATTACTTTTTCCATTATATTCACTCCTATGCCTTTGCCATTTCTGGGGTTTTTAATTCTCCTAATGTATAATAGCTTCCTAAATGATCTTGAAGCCACTTCAGTGATTCAGTTGGCGAAAGCCCCCAATTGGTAGGACAGGTTGATAAAACACTGACAAAGGAAAATCCTAGTCCGGCTAATTGAACTTTAAACGCCTTTTTTATCGCTCTTTTCGCTTTCATCACATTCTCGGGAGTATCAACCGAAACAGAAGCAACATAAGCAGCACCGCGGATGGTGCTCATCATTAACGGTAGATCTAGTGGAAAGCCTGCCAAATCAGCATCTCTTCCGTATGGTGAGGTAGCTGTTTTTTGACCAATTAATGAGGTTGGTGCCATTTGTCCACCGGTCATGCCATAAATACCGTTATTGACAAAAATGGAAGTGAATTTTTCACCACGTGCAGCTGCATGAATGGCTTCCGCAATCCCAATGGAGGCCATATCCCCATCCCCTTGATAGGTAAATACGATCTTTTCAGGTAAGGACCGTTTAATCCCAGTGGCAATCGCTGGTGCCCGACCATGTGCCCCACATTGGAAATCGATATTGAAATACTGTTCCATAAAACCAGAGCAGCCGACTGGTGCAACCCCAATTGTTTTTTCCAAGAGGTTTAGTTCTTCAAGGACCTCGCCCAAAATACGATGGATGATTCCGTGAGTGCAGCCAGGGCAATAATGGAACGGTTTATCGATTAATGCTTTTGTTTTTTTAAAGGTTTGTTTCATGCGAATACCCCCTGGGTGCAAAAGACAGCTTCGAATTTTTCGATGATTTCCTTGTGCTGTGGTGTGATGCCACCTTGTCTGGAGTAGAATTCAACTGGCGCTATGCCATTCACCGTTAATTTTACATCTTCAATCATTTGTCCAGCGCTCATTTCCACCACCATATAGCCTTTAATTTGATTAAAGTAAGGTGTAAAGGCGTTTTTCGGGAATGGCCATAAGGTAATCGGGCGTATCATCCCAACCTTCATCCCTTTTTCTCTTAGCTCCTCGACAGCTCCCTTCACAATTCGGGCACTTGTGCCATATGCCACAAAGGCGTATTCGGCATCAGCCATCAAGTAACTTTCCCAGCGTTGTTCGGCTTCCGCCATTTTACGATACTTTTCTTCAAGATAAAGTGCCTTCGTTTCGCCGGCTTCATTTTGCAGATTGTAAGAGGAGATGACATTGCGCTCGCGTCCCTCGGCACCGGTCGTTGCCCATGATTTATCGACAGCAATTGGCTCGTATTCTTTGAAGGTGACTGGTTCCATCATTTGTCCAAGCACGCCGTCAGCGAGAATCATAACGGGATTCCTGTGAATATCAGCGAGGTCAAATCCGTCGATAATAAAATCCGCCATTTCTTGCACCGAGCTTGGAGCAAGAACGATTAAACGGTAGTCCCCGTGTCCGCCACCTTTTGTTGCTTGAAAATAATCAGCCTGTGATGGGCCTAATCCCCCGAGTCCAGGGCCAGTACGCATAATATTAACCACAACCGCGGGCAATTCATTGGCAGCCATGTAAGAAAGGCCTTCTTGCTTTAAACTGATTCCCGTACTTGAGGAAGCGGTCATGACTCGTTTTCCCGACCCAGCCGATCCAAATACCATATAAATGGCGGCAACTTCACTTTCTGCTTGAACAAAAGTACCGCCTACTTTGGCCATTTTGGTCGCCATATATTCGATAATTTCTGTAGAAGGGGTGATTGGATAGCCAAAATAATGGCGGCAATTGGCACGAATAGCGGCTTCGGCTATTGCCTCATTCCCTTTCATTAAATACTTTTTCATACTCATCCCCCGTTTCCGGTAAATTAATCAATAAAAACCTTTATCGCGATTTCTGGACACATTACGGCACATTTGTTACAGGCAGTACATCCATCAGGATGTTGCTGCAGGGCAGGAAAGTACCCTTTACTGTTCGGCTCGTTTGTCAAAGATAGGGTTTCTTGCGGACAAACGGAAACACAAAGCCCACAGCCTTTGCAGAGATTTTCATCGATTGTTACATAAGCGTTTTTTGTTTTTAACATAGGACACCTCTAAGCTTCACCATTTAAGCTGTTCAAGACGGACAATTGGATAAATGGGTGAATGAATTTTCCTGCTAACGTCAGCTGCCAAATTCTCTACGATACAATTTCCTAAGAAGAGAACGGCTAATTTCTCAGCAGCGGATGAAACGATCTTTTCGCTTGCTAAAATATCTTCAAGCTCAGTAAAACCCTGTAAATTAGAATTATTGATGATACCAGTAATTTTTAATCGCGAAATGGCTTGCAGAGAATAAAACATCTCAATTATTTCTTCGATTGTTTCCGACCCTGGACGAAAGGTATTGACGACAAACACCAACTCATAATCGAGCGTTTGAATCGTTTGTGCCAAACTGCTTAAAACGGTAGTTCCGCACGCATTTCCGCCAACATCCAAAATTAATTTCTTTTCCTTTTGTAGGGAGCCATAAATTTGTGCTGGCAAAAAGGGCATTTCCGCATAGGCAATTTCTGGGTCCGGAATAATAAGTTCAATCCCATATTCTTCAAATTTATTGATCCAATCCCGTGAGCGGAAATAAGGATTATTAACATCAATATCAGCAAGGGCAACTGAACCTCGCGCCTGATAGGCTAAATTCACCGCTAAGGTTGTTTTTCCAGAACCATAATGGCCAATCAGAATGGTAAGTTTCTTTTTTAATAGATTCATCGTCAAACCGTACTTGTTTCACATTTATATGAAGAAACTACCGCTAGCGCAATCGATGCCAGCTTTGCCTTTGAGGAATCAGACCTGGAATTTAAAATGAGCGGGACCTTTGCACCTAAGACGATTCCAGCCATGGTTCCACCGGCAAAATAGGTGATCGCCTTACCAAAAATATTCCCTGCCTCAATCGTCGGAACGACTAACAGATCAGCTTTTCCATCAAGCTTGCTCACCAGGCCTTTATGCAGTAAAGAAGTTTCAGAGATGGCAAGATCGAGTGGCAGTGGTCCCTCGATAAGCAGGCTTTTCGGATATTCCCGTTCAAAAAATCGAGTGATTTCCTGTGCTTCTCCTGTTACTGGCATTTTTGGGTTCATTCGTTCATTTGCCGCTAGCAAGGCAACACGAGGTTCCATAAGGCCGATCGTATGGAGAAACAGGGAGGCATTTACAATGATTTCTTTTTTTTGTTCTATTGATGGCTGGATGTTTAATCCTCCATCTGTCATATAAACAATTCGGTCAAAGCCCGGAATCTCGAATGCAGATAAATGGCTAATCAACCTGTTTGATTTCAGTTTTAATTCTTTATGCAATACCCCTTTTAAAAATGGTGTACTATTCGCCAGCCCTTTCATGATGGCCTTTGCCCTGCCTGTTGAAGCTAGCTCAGTTGCGAGGAAGCAGGCCTCATCCTCCCCTGAGGCATGATAGAGTTTGAAGGGGTGAAGATCGAATGATAATTTTTCAGCGAGTTCTATCGTTTTTTCCCGATCACCGACAAAAAGGGGCTCAATTAGTCCAAGCTCCACTGCTTCCTGAACAGCCTTGAGGACTTCCACATCATGAGCCTGGGCAATGCTAATGGGGAGCGGATGTTCCGTTTGGGCCTTTTGGATAACTTCAGAGAAATTTTTAAACCGCATTTTGTACCTCCAGCTAAATATTAACTCTCCTCCTAGAATCCTCTAGGAGGAGAATAAAAGGATCAACCTGTATATTTCGTCTTAATTCGGCCTATTTTTTCAATTTTGGTTTCGACTAAACGGTTTGCAGCTTTATAGGTTGGGATATTTTCTTGTTTCGAAATCTGATAGATTTGTCCGAGAATATCGTAAATATGTTCAGCATTTCTAAAGGCGCGGTCCTTATTATAGGTGTGAAGCTCATCAGCAACCTGAATGAGCCCACCGGCATTGGCAAGATAATCAGGTGCATAAAGAATACCTTTTTCATGGAGGATGTCGCCGTGTCTTTCTTCTGCCAAAACGTTATTGGCGGCACCGGCAATCGCTGAACATCTAAATTGCGTTAACGTCTCATCATTGATAACAGCACCAAGGGCATTTGGTGAGAAAATATCACAATCGACACGATAGATGTCATCAGGATCAACTGCTTGAATATCCGGGTATTTACTAATGACTCTATCGACATTTTCTTGATAAATATCGGTAACGACTAGTTTTGCCCCTTCACCATAAAGGTGGTCGACAAGAAATGATCCAACTTTACCTAACCCTTGGACAGCAATGGTGAGACCTTTTAACGTATCAGACCCGAAGACTTCCTTCGCCGTTGCTTTAATGGCTTTCCAAACACCGAAGGCTGTAATGACGGCTGAGTTCCCGCTGCCGCCGTATTCTTCAGGTAAACCAACAAGGTACTTTGTTTGCTTCGCAGCAGAAACAAAATCCATGCTAACGGTTCCTACATCTGTTCCGGTGTAATATCTGCCCTTTAATGTTTCAATAAAGGTGCCAAAGGCTTGGAAAAGTTCATCAGATTTATCAGTGTGTGGGTCACCAATGATGACAGCTTTTCCACCACCAAAATCAACTCCAGATACACCGCATTTATAGGTCATTCCTTTTGATAATCGGAGCACATCTTGTAAGGCCTCATCGGTTGTTTTATAGGGCCACATGCGGCAGCCGCCAAGAGCTGGTCCGAGAGTTGTATCATGAATAGCAATAATCGATTTTAAATCAGTTGTTTTGTCATAATTAAAGATAATTTGTTCGTGTCCGTTTTCCTTCATTGCTTCAAAAATATCCAAGATTTTTTTTTGTTCTTCTGTAATGACCATCATTTACCCCTCCAAAGCTGTATTTAGATATACAACTTTATCTGTTGCAATTTTTGTGCCAATTGTAGAATCAACATAAGCCCTGAGTGCAACGGATAAATGAACAGAAAGATTGTAAACGTTTTCACGAATGGTTCGAAAACTTGACACTTTTTCTTAACACTGTTCAAAAAAGTTGGCAGAAAGAAAAGCGGAAGCGCTCGTTTTAGTGGCGCTTCCGCTGGACAATTCTCAAAGTCGAAATTTTCTTTCTTATCTTTAAAAAAAGCATCGATCACTTTGACCGATGCCCATATCATTAAACTGCTTTTTTACTTAGGCTTGTTTCACCAGGTTTAGCCCGATTCTTTAACTTAAATCCAACATATAGAACAAGGAACCATACAGGTGCAACGTATAAAGCAATACTCATTCCATCGATAAAGGCCATTAGAACAATGA
This sequence comes from Neobacillus sp., assembly GCF_031988165.1. NCBI lineage: Bacteria > Bacillati > Bacillota > Bacilli > Caryophanales > Bacillaceae > Neobacillus > Neobacillus sp. The sequence continues at coordinate 13,836 of NZ_DALZYO010000060.1, read as the reverse complement.
CCATCGCTAAAAAGGCAAGTGCAATATAGGAGGAATACGGGAAGAAGGGAAGTTTGAAATCAAGTTTACTAACTTCCTCTTTCGATTTCGCTTTTCTAAAGGCAATTTGTGTGATTAAAATAATCGTCCAGCTTGTTACAACTGCGACGGTTGCGACAGCTGAGATGTAAATAAACACCTTTTCAGGGACAACATAATTTAAAAATACAGCAATTAATAGAAATGCAGATGAGAATAAAATACCTCTACTTGGTGTACTCCACTTATTTAATTTTCCGAAATACTTCGGGCCGTTATTTTGCAAGGATAGATTGTAAAGCATTCTTCCTGTACTAAAAAGTCCGCTGTTAAAGGCCGAAAGCGCTGCTGTTAGAACAACGAAGTTAATAAGGTCTGCTGCCCCAGGAATCCCGATTTTATCAAAAATCAATACGAAGGGACTGCCGTTTGAGCCTACTTCATTCCATGGGTATAAGGTCATCATGATACCCAGGGCACCTACATAAAAGATGAGAATACGCCAAATTACGCTATTAATCGCTTTTGGAATGGTTTTCTTAGGGTCAGTGGCTTCACCCGCGGTAATCCCAATTAATTCAACGCCACCAAATGAGAACATAACCATTACAAGCGAAAAGAGCAAGCCTTTCATTCCATGTGGGAACATGCCGCCGTGGGACCAAAGATTGCTAAACCCTATTGCGTGACCACCGTTACCAAAGCCGAAGAAGACAATCGCTAAACCAGCCGCGATCATTCCTACAATAGCGACTACTTTTATTAAGGCAAACCAGAATTCAAATTCACCGTATGCCTTAACATTGACGAGATTGATACAGGTAATTAATAATAAGGCAGCGAGAGCAGACGCCCATTGTGGAATATCAGGGAACCAGTAGTTCACATAAACCCCGATAACAGTAATCTCTGCCATACCGACGACAACCCACATAAACCAGTAAGTCCAACCGGTTAAATAACCGGCAAATGGTCCAAGGTAGCGATTGGCATATGAGCTAAACGAACCTGATACCGGCTCAGCCACTGCCATTTCGCCCAGTGCCCTCATAATGGTGAATATAATCATTCCCCCAATCATGTAGGAAAAAATGACGGACGGACCAGCCAACTGGATGGTTGATGTGGAACCGTAAAAGAGTCCGACCCCGATTGCTCCCCCAAGAGCAATTAACTGAATGTGTCGATTGCTTAACCCTCTCTTTAAATTTTCCTTCTCTTGAACTTTTTTCCCCATTTAAAACACCCCATTTTATAAAATAAAAAGTTCATCTATCAAATATGCAATTTTTATGCCAAAAAAAATTGAGTTAAGAAATGAAAGTCTTAACTCAATACTATAATCATTGAACCTGTTCATAGTCAATTCCATATTTTTTCATTTTGTTGAGGACCGTTGTATTGGAAATTCCTAAAACCCTTCCTGCCTTTCTAGAGGAATCATGGGTTTTGAGAACCTGTAAGATGACCTTTTTCTCAACTTCATCCACGATGTCTTTTAATTGCGGGAACTCCTTATTCAAATTGATATGGATGGAAACAACATTTTCTTCAGTGCTGCTCAATCTTTGTGGGGTTTCTAGGTTGATCCATTGACAAATATCAAAAACAGTAATTTCCGGGTGGGTAACGACATTCAAGATTCTTTCAAGAGCGTTTTCAAGCTGACGAACATTTCCCGGCCAAGGTTGGCGAGTTAAGTAATTCATACTTTCGTTAGGCAATTTAATTTCAGACCTGCCCAGTTTTAGGCAAATTTTCCCTATTAAATGATTGATTAAAAGAGGCAGATCTTCTCTTCTTTCTCTCAAAGGAGGTATATGAATGGGTACGACATTAAGCCGATAATATAAATCTTCTCTGAATGAGTCTTGTTTCACCATTTCCTCTAAATTTCGGTGGGTGGCAGCGATAATTCGAACATCGATTTTCACTTCCTTATGTCCGCCAATTCTTCGGATCGTATTCTCTTGTAAAACTCGAAGCAGGCGCACTTGCATATGGGGAGATAATTCACCGATTTCATCTAAGAAAAGTGTTCCTTTATCTGCTTGTTCAAATAGACCTTTTTTTCCGCCCTTTAAGGCACCAGTAAATGAACCGTCCTCATAGCCAAAAAATTCACTTTCAAGTAAATTCTCAGGAAGAGCCGCACAATTAATAACAACAAACGGCTGCTCATAACGATTGCTTTCCATTTGGATGGCCTTAGCAAATAATTCCTTGCCAGTGCCGCTTTCCCCTCTTAGCAAGATAGTAGATTTACTTTTCGCTACCATCGCGGCTGTTTCAATAACCTGCTTCATCCGACTGCTTTGAAAGATAATATCGTCAAAGGAAAATGGTTTTCTTTTATCCACCTTTGAAATAATTTCTTCTATTTGTTTATAATCCTTAATTGTAGCAACGGCACCAATAATTTCGCCATCATTATTGACAATAGGAACACCGCTCGTTAAATAATGGATATTTTTATTTCCTTTTTTTATTTTTACTTCTTTCAGTTTATAGGGTACCCCTGTTTGGATTGTATTTATGATGGGGATGTCCGTCTCTAGTAAATCTTTAACGTGTCTTCCGATAACTTGATTATTTGTAAAGTGGAAAATTTTAATGGCTACATCATTAATATGGGTGACGACCCCATCCTTATTAATGGCGATGATGCCTTCACTGACAGAATTTAAAATGGTTTCCAATTGTCGTTCTCTTTGTTCATGAGGCATCGAGCCATGGAAGGTAATCGTATGAATATCCTTTATTTTTTTTAGCTGTAAAACAAAATCATTTAGTTCTTCAAGGGTAATCCCTTTAAATTTGATCGTCATTTTTCCACTTACCTTTGCTTCCATTCCCAGTAAGCTTATATTTTGCTGTCTTAGTAAACTAAAAACTTCATAGCCTAATCCAAGTCGATCATGAAACCCAATTTGCAGAACGTACTCTTTCCCCCGCATGATATTCTCCCTTTCCCCAATAACTTAAAAGGCCCATGCCCCCACATGGAAACCCTTTCATAAAATATTATAGTTCACAAATATTCCATAAAATCTTTCTAACTTTTACATATTTATGAAATATTAGTTTTTAAGGTAATTATTTTTGAAAACAGGAAAATCCTTGTGTACCTTCTCGTGATGTAGGCTGAAAAAGAATAAAGGGATACCAGCTTAATAGGAGAATTACTACATATGGAAAAATAAACACAGGAGTGTATCGAATTGAGTCTCCGTTTAGCCATCCGTTTTTGGAAAAAGATATTGATCAACAATCAATTCCCATACGAGAAAGTTTTCGATGAGGAAGATGGAGAAGAAATTGGATCGCAAGTATTTTTAACCAACAATACGGAGAACTAGCATGAAGAGAGAGGACTGATTTTTTTGGATGCAAAGGTTGTCTTGTTGACGGATTTGTTTGAGAAAAACCGTAATGAAACGGAAGCTGTGCCGATGAAAAATTATTTGAAGGGCCATTTTGCCTTCTTAGGAATCAAGTCACCGTTACGAAAGGAATTAGAAAAGCATTTTTTTAAAGATACAGGGTTGTTAAAAGAACCATTTAGCAAGGAATTTATTGTCGAGCTTTGGGAAAAGGATGAAAGGGAATATCAATATACGGCCTTGACTTATATAGAAAAATCCTTGAATAAGCTGCAGAAAGCCGATTTGCCGTTCATGGAGCAGTTAATTACCACGAAATCATGGTGGGATACCGTTGATGCGATTGCGCCCAAGGCAGTTGGAAAAATCGCTGATAAGTTTCCAGATGTGATCGCAGAAACAATTGATGGCTGGGCGACGCATGAACATATGTGGCTTAGACGGGCAGCGATTCTTTTTCAATTAAAATACAAACAGAAAACGGATGAAGAGCTGCTTTATCAATACATCCGGCAAAATGCCGCTAGTAAGGAATTTTTTATCCAAAAGGCGATTGGCTGGGCGTTACGAGAATATTCGAAAACAAATCCGACATCCGTGAAGCAGTTTATCTTGGGTCAGCCGTTAGCTCCGTTAAGCGTTCGTGAAGGCAGCAAGTATCTGGATTGAGCAGATTGGAGATAATAACCAGACATTCATGTTAGAATGGCACTAATAAGACAATCGGAGGCGCCTGCTTAGTGAAGGGAAACAGACGCTGGTGCTAGACTGTTTTCAAAAAATGTAGAAGGTGGAACAACATGATAAAATGTATTGCATCAGACATGGATGGAACATTATTGAATTCTGTTCAGCAAATCAGTAAGGAAAATATGGAAGCCATTATAAAAGCACAATCACAGGGAGTAGAATTTGTCGTGGCTACAGGCAGATCCTATCAAGAAGCAACCTACGTCTTAGCTGAGGCTGGGTTGAACTGCCCGGTAATTTGTGTGAATGGAGCAGAGGTACGCTCGAAAGAAGGGGAAGTTATTTCAGCAACGCCCATCGGTAAGCAATTGACACGAGAAGTTGCCGCAAATTTAAGGGAACATGATGTGTATTTCGAGGTATATACAAATAAGGGCGCCTACACGATTGATGCCGACAAAGCGATTTCGACGCTCGTGGATATCATTGTCAGCGCCAATCCCGATGTAAACCGTGAAGAGATTGTACATGCTGCAGGAGCCAGATTACGTAATGGCTTGGTCCATCCAATTGATGATTATGAAATTCTGTTTACAGACGAAAAGTATCAAATTTATAAACTACTTGCTTTTTCATTTGATGCTGACAAGCTTGGAGCAGCTAGCAACTCGCTTGCAGAGTTTGACGAATTGGCTGTTTCCGCATCAGGTCATGAAAACCTCGAAATTACGAATAAAAGGGCGCAAAAAGGGATTGCCCTTGAAGCATTTGCCAAAGCAAAAGGGATTTCCATGGCGGAGACAATGGCGATTGGTGATAATTATAATGATGTCTCAATGTTTGAAAAAGCTGGAAGATCGGTTGCAATGGGAAATGCAAGCTACGAAATTAAGTCTCTATGTGATGTAATTACGGACACGAATGAGGAAAGCGGTGTAGCAAAGGCGATTTTAGAAGTGTTATAGGTAGGGGGGCCCTCATGGACAAAGCTGTTTCTATTTTACTTGTGATGATATTGTTGCTTTCTGGCTGTTCTTTTTTTGAAAAAAAGGATGTGCATCAAGAGGACAATGTGGTCGCTATTACGCAAACTGACGTAGAAGTAGTCGCTGAAAATTTATCTGTCCCATGGTCGATTGATCAGGTGAATCAAACTTTCTACATTAGTGAACGGACCGGCAGCGTTGTCAAAATCGAAGACGGTAAAATGGAACGCCAGCCTGTGCATTTAGAAATGCCGCTGGCAGATGCGGCTGAAGCGGGACTACTTGGCTTTGTCCTTGACCCCAAGTTTCCGGAAAACCAAAAAGCATATGCATATTATACTTATTCCGATGAGGGGAAAGGTCAATTTAATCGGATCATCGTATTAAAGATGAATGGTACCGAATGGGTAGAAGGAGAAGTTCTTCTCGATAAAATTCCCAGTGCTACCTATCATCATGGGGGTAGACTGAAGATAGGTCCTGACGGAATGCTTTATATTACAACAGGCGATGCAACATCGCCGGCCCTCGCACAAAAGCTGAACTCGTTAAATGGGAAAATATTACGGATGAATCTAGATGGAACGATCCCCAGTGATAATCCCTTTGTGAATTCTTATGTCTACAGTTATGGCCACCGGAATCCACAAGGGCTAGTGTGGATCCAAGGTGTGCTGTATGAGAGTGAGCACGGCCAATCGGCCCATGACGAAATCAATGTGATCAAACAAGGTGCCAATTACGGCTGGCCGGTTATTCAAGGGATGAGTAAGAGAGCAGGTATGGAGACGCCGTTATTTCAATCTGGAGATGAAACTTGGGCGCCTTCAGGAATGGCAGTCGCTGATGGCAAGCTTTTTGTGGCGACGTTAAGAGGGAATGCCGTTCGGGAGTTTGATTTAGAAAAGAAAAAGACAAAGCCCGTGGTTACCGGGCTGGGAAGAATTCGAGACATCTATGTTCATGGAGACTATTTATACTTTGTTAGCAACAACACTGATGGTCGTGGCACCCCCGATGAAAAAGACGACAAATTATATCGCGTTCCGTTAAGGGACTTGAAATAAATGGGAAACGGTGTCAGGCACCATGTGAAAAATTCACATGGTGCCTGACACCGTTTCCGTTATAGTATTTCAATTGTTAAGGAGTTGACCTGGGAGACGAGGAGTTCTTCGTATTTTTGCTGGGCTTGGTAGTAGATTTCTTGGTCTCCAGCTTTTGGGTTTTCCTTTTTAACTTGGTCGACTAAATCCTGTTGGACTTTCTTCGATAGGACAATCATCTTATACTGTTGCTTTTCAGTTGCCCAAAATTGGTCTGCGCCGTATTCAGTGATTAGCCTTTTCGCTGATTCAAACTGGTTATACTGGTCGCGGACCTTCGTTATTGCCTGGTCGACTTCAGCATCTGTCGCCTGGTGACCTTTTTCATCCGCGAGCATCGCCATGGAGCGGAGGCGGATAATTTGCGTGAGTAATTGGTTTTTATCGTCACTGATTTTTTCCTGCGAATCTAAGTAGGCTAGTTCTTCCTCTAACTGCTTACCACTATATTTTTTTTTTGCCGTTTCACGGTTGATTTCTAATTGAAGCTGATTAATCAACTGATAAAAGGCTAAATCCTCGTTGGTGATCCATTCACCGTTCATTTTTGCGACACCTTTAGGCATAACAACGTTGATATCGACTACTTTTTCTGCCTTTTTTCCATCCTTTACTAATGTAAAGGAGGCTTCATATTTACCTGTCATCGGCAGCTTCACTTTCCCGGAATAAGTACCGTTCTTTCCTTCAACCAGCTTTACATTATAGGTGCCGTGATCCATATTTGTCATTGACAGCTCCACTGAAACGTCAAGACCTTTAACCGCTTTTTTGTTTTCGGTTACTTTAATTTCAAACGCACTAGCCGTATCCTTTTGGTAATAGAGCTCCTTCGTGACCTCTATTTTATAATCAGGTCCCGAACTGCAGCCGGTTATCAGTGCGATCAGAAGAAGCAGCGCTAACATCACTCGTTTCTTCATGATTCCATTCCCCCTAAATGATGTGTTTCTAAAAATTCATCCACCGTGAATTTCTCCATTTTCCCATTATCTAAATAAGCAACATGTGTACAAACCTGGCGGATTTCATCGAGATGATGCGACGAGAGAAGAATCGTTTTATCATGAAGTGATTTCAATACCTCGAGGATTTCCTTTCTTCCCATCGGGTCAATCCCACTTGTCGGCTCATCTAAAATCAAAATGCTAGAATCTTGGTAGAGGGTTATCGCCAAACCAAGGCGCTGCAGCATTCCCTTAGAATAAGACTTTACCTGGACTTCGCGGTCGTCCCACAAGCTAACCGACCTTAGTGAAAGCTCAATCCGTTCGAGGTCAGCCGCCTTCTCAACAGCTTCCGCAAAAAAGGTCATATTCTCAAGCCCGGTCAGCATCGGGTAAAGCATAAACTTTTCTGGCAAGTAGGCAATCGCCTTTTTCCATTCGTCATTTTTCTTCTTGACTTTAATTCCATTAATCGCAATCGACCCTTGCTTCACAGGTAATAAACCTAGCAAACTATTAATGAACGTTGATTTCCCAGCGCCATTCCGGCCGACTAACGCGCAAATTTCATGTTTATGAACCTCAATCGTGATCGCATCTAGCACTGTTTTTTTTCCGAACGATTGGTTTAAATTCTCCACCTTTATCATTCGTACCCCTCCTTACGGTTGAACACAATCGCCGTACCAAAGGAAACGGCAAGCCAGAAAATCAAATTTCCAAGCAAAAAGAATACCGGCTTTGTCCACATGAATGCCTGCAATAGCCTTGACATGTGACCAAACGAATACACGCCCATCCCGGTTTCTAGGTACATTCTAACGGACTGAAGCGGATTTAAAAAATAAACGGATGAAAATAATTTTACATTTTCGTAGGTGACGTCAGGTAAAAATGATAGCAGAATAAAATCGTGCAGAAAGAAAAAGTAAAACCATACAAATATCGTATAGCCAATGATCTGCATCCGCGAACGGCTGAAGCTGCCGATAGCTGCCCCCATTTGCAAGAATATCAGTGCCATGAGCACAATCGCTGCCACAAATATCAAATAGCTTTTAATATCGAGTTGAAAAGTAAATTTTAATAGCAGTAAATACATGAAAAACCAACCAATGAGTGGGACAAGAACTACTGTATAGAGCCCGAGGCTTTTTTTAACCAAAAAGCTTGGATAATTGTCCTTCTTCGTCAACAGCATGATTAACGTCTTTTGTTCCTTTTCTTGAAAAATCGAGAACGCCCCGATAAATAGGCAAAGAATTGGAATAAAGTAAATGAGCGTATCAAACAGATTGATTAACAGAATATAAAATCCTTTATCAAAGGAAAGGGCGGTGGATCGAAACAAAATGCTGATTGTTAGGATAACAATGATGCTTAAAGAAAGCCACAGTCCTTTTCCTCTTATGTTTTCCTTCCATTCCTTCCAAATATAATGCATAGTTGATGTCTCCCCTTTATTAAGATCAACATGACCGCCAGTCCGATGGCAAGATAAATGATAGAAGAATGTTTGCCTTTTGCGGTTGTTAATGGGTGTAAATCCTTAAACATAACTTCATCGTCATTCAATGTTGCATTTATTTTTTCATAAATCGTAATCGCTGGACTTTTTAAAAATAAATTGGTTAGTTCTTGGTCCTCAATTAATTGGTGGAGGGAAGAATGATAGGTAATTGGAAAATCTCCGATGCCGTCTTGGTTTAAATCAGTCAACGGAAAGGTGGAGCCCCAATTGTTTCCTTTGCCATTCTTGCTCCAGGAATTGTTTTCTCCTTTGCCGCCAAGAGTAACCGCGGGAATCGTATTTTCGGAAATTTGGTTTAGCGTGAACGTTTGGTCATTGGAACTGGCCCAAAGCTCAATGCCAATTTGATTTTGGATAATTTTATTGTTGAGAATCGTATTTCTCGTGGCCTGGTCAATATACAATCCTCGCTGGTTCATGTAAAAGGTATTGTTTTTTATATAATTATCATTGGCTTGTAAAAGCAATAAGCCAAACGATTGGTTTCCATAGTTAATGATAAATTGGTTGTTTTCTAATTTCAGGTGATTCGAGTTCATGACAGCAGCGCCGCCAGTATTCATCGTAAACACATTTCTTTTAAAAATATTTTCGTCTGAATACATGTAATGCAGACCATATCGAGTATTGGTAATGTTATTGTCATAGCTTCTATTGTTATTGGCATAATCAAAGAACATGCCGTCCCGTGTGCCGTCGACGGTGTTGTTGGATAATAGATTATCATTTGCATAGAAAACATGAATTCCATTACCCTGGGCGGCAATTTCCCCTTTCCCCATTCCTTTAATATCGTTATAACGGATGATATTATGGTGGGCCTTGCTTAAATAAATACCGTGAAAAGAATGGCGGATTTTGATGTGCTCAATCACATTGTTATCTGAATAAATCTTGATAGCTGCGTATTCCTCGGCAGAGTTTCGGTTCATGCTGCCGTGGGTTACCGTTAAATGGCTAAGCTTCACATGAGGAGCTTTGACAGAAATTACGTTACCGGTTCCGTCTCCTGTGATCACGGTTTTATTTGCGCCAATAATCGTCATGCTTTTAGTGATGACGATATTGCCTTCATACGTTTTATTTTCAAGCTTCAACACCGCCCCCTCTTTCATGGAGTCGATGATTGCTTGCAAGTTTTCGGCTGCCATATTTTTCTCAGGTTTCACGAGGAAAAAGAGAGAAAAAACGAAAAGAAAGAGCGTCATTTTTTTCATTTTTTTCGATCCTTCCATAACGGAATTAGCAATAGAATAAAGGCTGCGATCACGAAATAGATACCTGTACCAAGTAAGCTGTGTGTCGTAAAGTTTGCTACCGTATTCTGTCCAATAATCGGCGGGACAAATGGATCAATTTTAATCGGTGCTTTTGGACTTAAATTTGTCCCGTATTTTTGCAAGGCGAAATGAAGATCCAATACTCCTGCCACACCGCCAATGGTAATAATGCCAATTAATCCGTAAAGCACTTTCTTATTGCGAAGGATGGCAGTTAAAAGAGTAATGACGGCTAAACCACCAATAAGGTAGGAAAGGTAGGATAATTCAGGGAAATTTTCTTTACTGAAATTCGACATTCCGATATAGTGGTTAAGCCCGTTAATAATATCAATTTCTCCCTGTAGCTTGTTCGGATAGACAATAATATTTAAACCTTCAGGATATTGCGGTGCATAAAAGACCATCTTCCACCACGGAAAAAATAAGGAAACAACAATTAATATGGCTGAAAGGGTTATGAGTAATGAAGAAGTAATCGATAATTTATGGCTTTTCCTACTATCATTCAAGATAACCACTCCTTTTATAGTGACAAATTGATTGAATAGAGAGGGGTATCAACCTCTCAAATTGATACCCACACATCATGATTTTTAATTCTTCGGTTTTACTAGGAAGTAGCCGTTCATTTCCTGATGCAGTGCAGAGCAGAAGTTTGTACAGTAGAGTGGGAATGTCCCCGCTTTATCGGCCGTAAACTCCATGGTATTCGTTTGGCCAGGCTGTACTTCCATGTTTAAGTCATAGCTGTTGATGGCAAAACCATGAGTAATATCCTCATCGAAGTCAATATTGGTTAAATGGATAAATACATGGTCCCCTTGGTTAACCTCAATCACGTCAGGGCGTTTTGCTTTATGGTCAAAAATAAATCTGGAGCGCATCGCAATCCCGTATACGTGAACTTCGTTGCCTTTACGAACAATCTTTGTATCATTTTGTTTATAGACGGCATCTGGATTCTTTGAATCCTTTGGATAAACATTAATAGTCTTAATCTTATCTGCCTTAATCATCTGGGCATAGTGCGGCTCTGGATCAACCGGTGCCGACAGAATGACCTTCATTTTGCCGCTGATGTCAATTAACTGCATCGATTCAGGGTGGGAAGGTCCTACTGATAAGTAGCTGTCCTTGGCAATTTTGTTCAAGGCAACGAGCCAATGTCCATCAGGCGATACGGTGTCGCCCTCAGCGGCAACAGAGTGTCCTGGTGAGTATTGTACAGGGACACGGTCTAATGTCTTCCCAGTCTTAGGATCCCACTTAACAATTTCAGAAGAAATGAACATGGTGGTATAGGCCATGCCTTTGTCATCAAATTGTGTATGAAGTGGTCCAAGCGCATTTTCAGGGTTTACTTCTCGTTCCATGACTGATTTGTAATTAAGAATCGGAATCCCGTTACGTTCACCAGCAAATTCCTTGTTTTCAACAGCCTTAAATGCTTTTTCAAATGAGAACACAGTCATCGTAGGTGCGAGTTTACCAGAGGCGATGAAGTATTTGCCGTCAGGTGTGACGTCCACGCCGTGTGGTGATTTCGCAACCGGCACTAAATAAATGCCACCCTTTTGTTTTTCAGGGTAAATCATCTTTTGACCATCAACATCTTCGTACTTTCCTTCTTTAACCATCTTCTCAAGCTCTTTCCAGTTAAAAAGAACGATATAGTCACGGTCTGCTTGTGATGCATTCACTTCCATTGTGGTTGTTGATTCTTCTGTATTATAGGTGGTCATAACGGCCCAATCAGCCGAGCCTTTTTTACCAGCATCAGACAGGTCATAGGACCAAGGTGGAAGGGCAACCTGGTAAGCAATATTTAACTTGACATTCTTTTCGTCAAAGGTAACTGCAGACATGACCCCGCGGTATTTTTGGCTGTAGTCGTCAAGTGATTCATACTTTTGACCCACCGGTACAGCGAAACGAGTTGGCAGGAACATATACTCCGTATTTTCTGTAACAAATGCGGCGCAGTGAGGACCGGCCGTGTTTGGAACCTTGATGATGTCTTTTGTCGTGAACGTTTTCAAATCAACGACAGCTGCACGGCTGTTGCCGACATCGGTTGCGAACATCCATTTCCCATTATAGTCGCCTTTTGTTTCCGAGAAGGCTGGATGGTGAAGATCACCCCAAGTATAGCCGCCCATAAGTTTTTTGGAATGCTCATCAAAGCCATAGCCTGTTGCGGAATCCTGTGAGAAAACCGGAATGGTTCTGATTTTTCGCATCGATGGAACCCCATAGATAAACATTTGACCAGAGTGGCCGCCGGATGCAAATAAGTAATAGTCATCTTTTTGACCGAATGGAACATAAACCTTTTCGGCATTGCTCTTGTTGCTAGAAGCAGCTTCAGTGTTTGTTTTTCCGGAAAAGTCCGCAAAAGAGATTGTTGCTGCAATGAAACCGACAAGCAAACCTGAAACAATCGGAATCCATTTTTTCATTCAATTACACCACCTTTTTATTTCGCTTCAGATGCTTGCTTAAGTAGGTCTAAAACCTGCTTACGCTCATCATCTGTTAATGGATTTTTACCAATAACGCCTGACATAACGGCTGAAGTTGGCTGTTTTAAGAATTCTTCAATCGGCTTGCCATGTTTTCCTTCAACGTTAACAAAGGCTTGTGAAAGGTCCGGCCCGACTTGGCCTCCTTTTAAGTTCAATGCTTCAACGCTATGGCAGCCAAGGCATCCTCGTTTATTAAGAATGTTGTCTTCGCTGACTGAAGAAGTTGCTGTTTCTTTTGAATCAGGACTCTTTGTGGTAGTGGAGTCCTTTGTTTCTGTCTGTGTTACCTGCGGTTGTTTTTCGGAGTCCCCCATTATGACACCAAATACAAGATAGCCAAGGCCGAAGCCAAGTAGAGCACAAATAACAAAGCTAATGATTGCTTTTTGCACGATTGTCCCCCCTCCTTTTTTGGCCGATAGGAAAGTGAATTTTCCCATCAGGCATAAGTGCAACTACGCCTCATGAACCGCCCTTAGGTTGCTAATCGGCGAGTTTTCTTTATCTAATGAACAACTCCATCCTAAACTCTCATTGTTATTAAAAGTGTGATGCATCGCACAGGAAAATAATTATTTTTGAACATTTTGCGAAAGCGCTACCAAAGTGTAGTAAAACAGCATTTTAAAAAATGAACGTTTTGTGAACATCGTCACTGTATGGTGAGGAAAAGGTGTTAATAATGGATGGTAATAATTGTGTTTCGTGAGGAAGGAAAAAGAAATCAAAGGTGTTGGGAAACGTGAATCGTGTTGAGTGTTTAAAGGATCCGGATCGTGCTGTCTTTGTACGCTGTTGCACCGTGAATATTAACAAAGAAAAAGCCCTCCGACTACGAAGGGATCAGATTGTCGAGAAAGGGTATATTTCTCGGCAATTTTTTATTAATGGATTTGCCCTGCTAACTGGCCTGTTGATTTCCGCTCCGGGCACTCGCTTTCCGCGGGGAGGTCCGGGAGCCTCCTCGGCTCTTTGGAGCCTGCGGGGTCTCCCGTGACCTCTCTATCCCGCAGGAGTCGAGTGCCCTCCGCTCCAATCAACAGGGTGGCAAATCAACCTAAAGAATGGCAACACACTTTTTCTAACCTGGCAAAGTGTGTCGCAATCTTTTTTATATTTTGGCAGGCTGCTGTAAGGAGAGCCTGTTCACTTGCATTCTATAATCCCCGTAACCGGCAGTAGCGAAGCCCATGCAGCTCTTTTGAGTCTGCGAAGCTTCGCTCCATTTTTTCCTTTCTAAATTTATAAAGCAATTTTCCCGATTTAGATAAGCGATTTAACCTTACCTATACCGTAAAGATAACCAATAAAGATCATTTTAAACAAAATTAGGGGATCAGATGGGCGGCCGTTATCATCACTATAAT
>NZ_DALZYO010000059.1:0-22322 GCF_031988165.1 Neobacillus sp. | reverse complement strand
CGGTTTGTAACCATTTTCATTCTCTGTGGTGAAGCGCCGGTTTTTGCGCTTCATGTAGGGCTAACGGGCAGAATAGTTCAACAAGGAATTGGTTATTTACTTCGCAATTGACACAAATTGCGAACTAATGTTGTCGTTGACTGATATCTCGAAATAAACGATTAAGAGGACTTAATCCTCTTAATCGTTAGCAAACCGGTCAATGCTTTCGCCTGTGCCATCGTAGGAGTCACATTGATCGCCATCACTGAAGTCATATCCTGTTCATAAACAGTCGGGGCAGTCCTTAAAAAGTTTAAAATCAAGCATGATGTTCACCTATTTTAGAGCAATAATGTTCATTAAAAAGCCACTTTATTAAGAGTGGGATAGATTAATTTAATGAAGTTAAGCGTGATGTTTGGACTTCATTTTAATAAAATCAACTAAAATTTTCACTAAACAACCTGAAACAACTAATGTCAAAAACGAGTAGAACGAATTCCAGTTTTGCAACTTGTACAAATCGAAGTGCACAAATATTGGAACAGCAATAAAACCAATAATAGCAGATATAACCATTGTCAAGATCATGTAAATACTCCATTTATTGAAATATTGGTATATAAGTGTAATTATTACAGGAATTACAGCAAAATCTACTGCATTAAAACTTTGAAAGAAGGCAAGAAATTGATGTGGGTACGACCAAAATCCATAGAAATGACCAAGTTCATTTAAGTAACTAATCACAGTAAAACTAACCAGGAACGCAATCAATATTAGTTGGAACCTTTTTCTATCAATAAAAATAAAAAGAAAAATCAGCGAGATGAGATTTACAATTAAGATAAACCACCAATGAACACCGAATAAATCATGTGCTAACCAGTAATCAATTTTCAACTTACTTGATTGCCTGAATAGACTTTCTATGCGATCAAACATGATATCACCCTTTCGAAAATTATTTTCTCCAATGGGTTACTAATGAATACATTAACTTGAAAAGATGTTAAATAAATCATTTTTGCTCCATAGTACGAGGAAGGAATGAGTCAATATTAAGTGTAAGCGAAAGTAAAGAGGGCAAGAAACATCCATGCTATTGTTGCGGAGAAAGAAATGAGAATAAAGATATATTCTTAGCTCACAATATTGATTTTATTTATGATATTTCGATTGTTTTATGTACACCATGTTTAGCAGAATTGGGTATTTAAATTGAACGTGCATTAGTTAAATAGTATCGCAGTACGAATAAAAGTCGATTCAAAAGGAAGGAGGAAATAGTTATTTCCCCCATAATTTTGCTACATCAAGTGGTAAAATCTCCTTTCCGTCAATTCGTTTATGAATTATAGGGTTTTCAAATGGGTCATAATTTTCACATTCATGTTCACCATTTCGAGCACGTACATTGACACCGAGAATATTTAGATTTTTATTGTGGTAGTTCATTTTAATCATCTCCATCATTTAGTTTAAATTATTTTCTTTCATTAGATTTAAAAAAATTCATTAAAAGAAAATGAAATATGAATCATAAAAAATAGCACTTCAATAAAGAAATGCTAATCAATTAATAGTTTTCTAATTGCTGGAGCAAGACCATTAAAATTTGGTTTGACAATAAAATCTGTTGCTCCAAATTTAATGATAAAAATCTAATTATAGAACAATTATTATCGGACTACTTCGAAGTTTTGTTACTGTAATTTTCCTGTTCCTTCTTCAACTAGCGGGTTGCGTTAGTTTAACAAGACATGTACTTATGATCTTCCACAAACGGGAGCTTTTCTGTAATAAGGAACAGTGCTTTTTTTCCATTAAAGGGCAAGATTGTGGAGGAAAGGAAATGAAGCGCTTCAATGTTTTCTGAAAATTATGGGAGGATATAAATACCGTGAACAAAATTTATTAGAATTTAATTTACCCTATAATAAAAAAAGAGGGCGCGCTAAATTAATTTGGAAGGTGCAAAAACATGATTACAAATCAACAATTAGTTATAAACAATTTTGAAGAAAAATTAAAAGTATTTACTCATGCAGTTAGTGGAGAACTTACAAATGAAGAAGATTTTTTCATAGCGAATACAGAAATTCCCACTGATACATTCAATGTATTATTGCCGAAATCTCCAAATATCAAAAATGCAGTTAAGATTAGACATGGAATCGATAATTTTTCTTTTAAAGAATATCCCTTTAGTACTTGGATTGATGCTCAGTTTTTAAACGATGACTGGAAAAAACTTATACAAGAATATGACCTAAAAGAATCAGAACGTAATGTAATGATGAAACTTGAAAATACTCTTAATATTGGTCAAAGTAATTCCCATCAGCTTATGCTTACCCCTGTGAGAAATAATGAAGAACTTATGGAATATAAAGATGTTTTTATAAGTCTATTTGGAGGTTCACCAGAAAAAGATGCGTTAGAAAGTTATTTTAATAAGTTTTCACAAATAAAATTAGGTTCAGAAGTTCAAATGTTTATTGGATGCATAGGTGAAATGACTGTAACTACTGGTTTATTAATAGAAACCAAAGATAGTTATGGTATTTATGATGTGATGACAAAAGAAACATTTAGAGGGAAAGGATATGGCAGTGAAATGTTTCAATTCCTTCTAAATCAAACAAAGGATAAACAAAAACCAGTTGTTTTACAGGCTTCAGAGGATGGAAAAAATATCTATAAGCGCTTTGGATTTATAGATGTCGGAGAAATGGTTGTATTTGAATAAGGAGTTTTCTTATTAAGCTAAAGGATGCTTTACTTGAAGAAAAATAAGCTAAGTTATATCTATTTTGTAATTCCATTATAGGGCGCTTTTCTTGAATAAGAAGGTGTCTTTTTGTATTGTACTGGATTCTGGAACAGCAATAATTAGGGATTGTAGTTATATTAAGGCGTAGAAGAGATTGTGAAGGATTATACTTAAACTATCGGGAGTTGAATAGTAAATAACGATTAGTTCAAAATGTTAATGTAATCATTGGTATTCGAAGTGAGGTTGGATATGAATAATCATTTTAATGAGGAAGAGTACAATAAACTTATTGAAAAATACAATTACAAGGATATGTTGCACGATGCCTTTAAACAGGTGATTACACCTGAATTTAAAAAGCACGGATTCAAAAAGAAAGGAAAGACTTTTTATCGAGAACGCGAAGGGATTATCGAAATTTGTGAAGTGCAATATTCAGGAGGAAATCATCGAACGACTGCAAGTTTTACTTATAACATAAGCCTCGCAATCCCTTCTCTATACACCACACTTGGAATACAGGAAAGCAATAAACTTAACACAACGATTTGCGGTCTTTCTTTCGGTGAAGTGGTAAAATGGGCGTATAATTTGCCTGCCAGGGTTGATGATTGGTTTTACTAAGAAGCGTATAGCCAAGAGAAACCTTCTGTTGTTTTTTATGAATCGGAATTGAGTGAAGCTGAAATTTAAAAGCAGAAATCATTTGAATCTAATTGGGAAAATCGTTACAACGTCAAGACTGGCGAAGGGTTCGATAAAGTTTTGGTGGAGGATATTGAAAAGGTCATACTCCCTTTCTTTCAATCAATTCCTGATGCAGAGTCATTAATTGAATATCTTAAAAATGAAGAACCAAAAAGAGAAATTGACGAACAAATGATGTATCAGTTGGGGATTTTTTATTATGAAAACGGTGAACAGGAGAAAGGAAGAGAAATGCTAAAAAGGATTCGCAATGGTGAATACAAGGTAGCAATTAATGATGATATTGAATCAGGACGAATTGTTTTATAAACCTGCTTTTTTCCCTATCCTTATTAAGCTAACGTGTGCGTTGATCCAAGAAGGATTAACGCTTATTTTAAGAATTAACGCTTATTTTTTTGGAAATTCTTCAACAACAGTCAGTTTAGTGGAAGAATCGACTGTAGCTCTTATTAAACAATCGGGCCATTTTGTTGAAGAAGGATATCTCCAATTTTTAAAGAATATAAGGTTATAAATATGCTTTCATGGTGAGATAAATAGGGAAAAAATTTCTAGACAATGAAACGGAAAAATGGATAATTCACAGGCTTCGGAACGCGGGTTGTGTATTCGCGGAAGATGAGACCCGGTTACTTATCTCTGAGGCACGAACTACAGAGGTGTGACTTGAACAATAATCTGGCCGAGCTTTGAAGCATTTCCTTGCCAAAGCCTGGTATCACAGCATTTTAAAAAGCATTTTTTAACTATCGCTAAAATCACAAGGAAAAATTCACCGTTTTTATTGACTCCCAGTATGATTTTAGCACTTACGGCAAGGATATGTTTCCCCAAAAAACTTATGGCAACGATATGCTTCCGCACTATTTTAGTTCAAGTTTTATAATCACATGAAAAAGTTAGGAGTAATTATTTTATTCAATTGCTTACTCCTAACTTTTTCAAAATGCTTAATTTACTATCCTGAAATCGTACCTTTTAAACATTCTTTTAAGAGCTCGATACTAGTTATTTCACCCCAACCTTTTACAATTCGTATAATAAAATTCGAAATGTTCCATCACAATTGACATCCCTGTATCAAAAACCTTTTTTTTGGAAGTCATGTGCAGGGAAGTTTCTTGATACCCCTGAACAGGGATAGACGGTACTCATGTCGAATTGTACCTATTAAGTAACCGCCAGTATAAGTTGAAGTGGGTGAATACGTGACGACAGAATCCTTTATCTTCTGGAACCGTTTTTCTTTTATGTAAAAAAACGATGCTCTCGGAAATCAAAGATTTATCCAATTCATTGGGCAGCAGCATTCCTTATGAATAACTAACCCCTTTACTGGCCCATAGACTGAAATGTTCAATATTAACGGTTGTAGGTAATGAAAAGGGGCTAAACTCGACTGGACTAACCAAAAGTGATACCCAACTTTATATCTCGGCTATGGTACGATGCCTTTGGTTGACTGAAAAAAGGAATACATTTTATCTTTGAGCTTTAAAAGATAATTGATGATTGAAATATTTCAGTGCCTTTTGTCGATGTAACTTGTTGTGGAGAAAAGCTTATTGAAGATATCATGATGGATATGAAGTCATAGGAAGGGGCAATCAATTATGTTTGAATATATGGGCGAACGCCACTTTCGTTTGAGTATAAAACTATGATAAATCCAATTTTATCCACCAAACTGTATATCCCCCTGCCACGAACTAAAGTTGTACAAAGGCCGCGCTTGTTCAATCAGCTGAACGAAGGTCTAGACCGCAAGCTGACCCTCATTTCTGCCTCCGCTGGCTTTGGCAAAACTACGCTGGTCAGCGAATGGGTAGTCGGTAGTGATCGACCTATCGCATGGCTGTCACTGGACGAAGGGGATAACGACTTTACTCGCATCCTGACTCACCTTGTCGCTGCCCTGCAGACGATTGAGGACAATTTTGGAGGAGGCGTGGTTGGTGCCCTCCAATCCCCACAGCCTCCGTCAACCGAATCGATTCTAACGATCTTGCTCAATGAAATCTCAGCTCTCCCGTATAACTTCGTCCTCGTTCTGGACGACTACCATGTTATTGATGCCAAATGGATCGACGATGCTTTCAACTTCCTGCTCGAGCATCTCCCTCCGCAAATGCACCTGGTCATCGCCACCCGTGAAAATCCGCAGCTTCCCTTGGGACGGTTACGCGCCCGGGGCCACTTGACCGAGTTACGCGACACCGACCTGCGCTTTACTCCCGACGAAGCGGCCGCATTCCTCAATCAGGTGATGGGATTGGGTCTTACAGCAGACGAAATTTCTGCGATGGAGACCCGTACTGAGGGCTGGATTACGGGGCTCCAACTCGCGGCGCTCTCGATGAAGGGGCGCAAGGACATTCCTGCGTTCATTCGGGAATTCGCCGGAGACAATCGGTACATTATGGACTATCTTGTCGAAGAGGTTCTGCAGCGTCAGCCTTACCCAATCCGGAGCTTCTTGCTTCAGACCTCCATTCTCGACAGGCTGCATGGCCCATTATGCGATGCCGTCACCGGCCAGGAAGAAGGTGTCGCGCGGCTCCGGTCCCTGGAGCGAGGCAACTTCTTTGTCGTTCCGCTGGATGACAGACGCAAATGGTATCGCTATCATCACCTCTTTGCCGAGGTTCTCTCTGCGCATTTAAGGTCGGATCAGCCCGACCAGGTAGCTGAGCTTCATCGGCGCGCGAGCATATGGTACGAGCAGAATGGCTCGGCGGACGACGCGGTCCGCCATGCGCTGGCCGCCGAGGATTTTGCGCGAGCGGCGAACCTGGTCGAGTTGGCAATACCAACCTTGCGCAGGAGCAGACAGGAGGCTGCGATGTTGGGGTGGCTGAAAGCGCTCCCGGATGAGCTGATCTGCTACAGGCCTGTGCTTAGCGTTTGGTATGCCGGGGCGTTACTGGCAGGCGGCAAGTTAGATGACGTTGAGTACCGACTGCGAGACGCCGAACAGTGGCTTGAAACAACGGCAGTCAAGCAAGAGCGGGAGCAAGCCCTGCAGGCCGAGATGGTCGTCGTGGACGAAGAGGAGTTTCGCCGTCTCCCGGGTTTGATCGCCGTGTACCGTGCCGGACTAGCCTTGGTTTTGGGTGATGTGCCCGCCGCCATGAAATACGCGCGGCTGGCGCTCATCCTCGTGGCCGAGGACGACCAACTCCCGCGCGGAGCAGCAACAGCGCTCCTGGGACTTGCATGCTGGAGGAGCGGGGACCTCGAGGAAGCACGCCGTATGTTTGCCGAAGGCATCGCTAGCGTGCAACGGGCCGGTGCCATCTCTGACACGATCAATGGCGCTATCGCTTTGGCTGAAATACTGATTGCGCAAGGCCGACTCCGTGAGGCGACGCGTATCTATGAGCGAGGATTGCAGCTTGCGGCGGATCATAGCGAGCCTGAACTACGGGGAACTGCGGACATTTACGTAGGAATGAGCGAGCTCTGTCGTGAGCATGACGATCTGCATGCCGCCGCGCAGCATCTGCTGAGAAGCGAGGAGCAGGGCGTACACACCGGGTTCCCGCAATACCGATATCGCTGGCGCGTCGCCATGGCTCGAATACGGGAGGCTCAAGGAGATCTGAATGGCGCGCTCGAACTGCTCCGCGAGGCAGAGCACCTGTATGTAAGTGATTTTTTCCTGGATGTACGTCCTGTAAAGGCGTTGAAGACACGGGTGTGGGTCGAGCAGGGGAGGTTGGATGAAGCACTCGACTGGGCACGGGAGCAGGGCATGTCCGCCACGGATGACCTTTGCTACCAGCGCGAATTTGAGCATATCACTTTGGCCAGGGTGCTTTTGCTCAAGTATAAGAGAGACCGTGCGGACCGCTCCATGCATGAGGCAACGGGATTTCTGGAGCGACTCCTCCAAGCGGCGGAAGAAGGCGGAAGAACGGGAAGTGTGATCGAAATCCTGGTCGTACAGGCGATTGCTCTCCATATGCAGGGCGACATCCCTGCTGCGCTAGTACCGCTGGAACGCGCCCTGACCTTGGCTGAGCCGGAGGGCTACGTCCGTATCTTCGTGGACGAAGACCGACCCATGGTTTCCCTGCTGGAAGCGGCCTTGAAACAAGGGATCGCCCCGAACTATGTCCGATGCCTCTTGAAAACCTTTGGAAAGGCTGAGGGAAGATCGACTGGAAAGCAGGTTGTGACCGATCCGCTGATCGAACCGTTAAGCGAACGTGAACGTGACGTGCTTCGTCTGCTCGGAACCGACTTGAGTGGCCCGGATATTGCCCGCGAACTTATGGTGTCCCTCAACACCCTACGGACCCACACCAAGAACATTTACGATAAGCTTCAAGTTAACAACCGTCGGGCAGCAGTCCGACGCTCTAAGGAACTCGATTTGTTATAGCGAGCCCAGATAGGTCAACCCCCGCCCTAGCAGGATTGCCGGGCTTTTTTTATTTTCAGAAACGCCCTCAATTAAAAAATCACCATGTCAATCACCAAATGTGGTGATGCCGTCTCACCACATGTGGATGTATTTTTTGATTACGTAAGAAACATATGAAACGATGTGGAGATGCATCCGCAGGAGGAACATGAGGAGGTAAAGAATGAGTGAAACACACGGTTCTACGGAGGAACATAACAAACCTGGACTGTACGAATTTCGACTCAAGGGTCACCTTGATGCCCGGTGGACCTACTGTTTTGAAGCGCTAAGCCTCACCCACGAAAGCGACGGAACAACCATCCTCTCTGTCCAGGTCGTCGATCAGCCCGCATTGCACGGCTTGCTCAGGAAAGTGCGCGATCTCGGCCTGCCATTGGTTTCGGTCATTCAGGTTGATCCCAAACAGGCGAACAGTCAAGATGTCAACGCGAACACGGATCCAAATCATTTGAAAAAAAGGAGCCAATAAAATGGATTTAAACAAAAAAACGGAAGCTATAAACCAAGTTCATTGCTGCGTCTTCATTTGCTGAGAGGGCTGTATCTTTTCGTCGTCGTGGGGCTCGCATTGGTGCAATGGCCGGGAGCCATCGATAAAATCATTCATCCAGATATGTCCTGGGAGCTAAAGGACGGTGTGGTCGCCTGTATGCTGACTTCCTTCTCGCTTCTATGTATCTTGGGCTTACGGTATCCGCTCCGGTAGTCTAGTTTGCTCAAGATCAGGCTCTACGGCTTTAACGACGTGGAGATGCATCCACTAGAGGAAAAGGAGGAGGTAAAGAATGAGTGAAACACACGGTTCCACGAAGGAACATAACAAACCTGAACTGTACGAATTTTGACTCAAGGGACAAAAATCATTTGAAAAAAAGGAGACAAATATATGAAAACGAATCAACAAACCACAGTAATAAAACAGAGCGAGCATCCGCACACCAAGAGGCGTGCCGCGATAACTGCCCCGAATCTCATTCGTAGTGCAGGTTTAGCAGCTATAGCGGCAGGGATCCTATTCATTGTCATTCAGACGATCCATCCCGCTGATATTCTTTCGTCAGTCAGCACCGGTCGCTGGGCAATCGTCCACTACTTGAGCGTCGCCATGGGCCTCCTCGGCCTTCTCGGCATTACGGGGATCTACGCCAGACAAGTGGAAGAGGCCGGTTGGCTGGGTTTTGCAGGCTATCTCCTGTTTAGTCTCTTCTTTGCGCTCACGATGGCCTTTCAATTCGCCGAAGCCTTTATCTTGCCTTTGCTAACGACAGAAGCGCCGAAGTTTGTGGAGAGCTTCTTGGCGATTGTCACAGGGTCCTCCGGCGAGATGAACCTCGGGGCCCTCGCAACGGTATATTTGCTGACAGGGGGACTATATTTGCTCGGCGGCCTGCTGTTTGGCATCGCTACGCTCCGCGCCGCCATCCTGTCGCGTTGGGCGGCCGGTTTGCTTGCCTGCGGGACAATTTTGCCCCTCCTATTGTCTTCGCTGGTCCATCACCCGTATGATCGGATATTTGCAGTGCCAGTGGGATTAAGTCTGGCCTGGCTGGGATATTCGCTTTGGTCTAAGCGGATTTGATTATTATATTTTAAGTTAAAAATAAATAGGCGATCTTCCAATACTAGGCATAAGCTATTGGAGTCGTTAGTTGAAGAACATTTAACTGAGTATAGGATTGAGAAATATCTTAATTATTCCATTAAAGGGCGCTTTAATTAAACAACGGGGTTGCGGTTACAGTGGTGGTCACCAGTTTTTAGCTAGGTAACTCACATTATATTTCACACAAAAGAGCTAGGATGTCCTAGCTCTTTGCTTATATTTTCCTTTTATATAAATCGTGCGTCTCTATAAATAAATTCTCCATCGGAATCTGTTTCATAATCAAAACAAGTTAATTGAAAAGGCACACTATCCTTGGATTGAACCGAGCCTAATATTTCAATACTATTTTCTATAAGTAGTGATTCAACCTGTTGAATGTTCTTACCTTCTTCGGGAAATTTGAGTTGAGAAATTACAGTTTCTTTATCCTGCTTATCCTTCAGAACAATATTAGTATTAAACAACATTTGAATTGGAGGGATAACATAGTCGTTAAACTTTTTTGAAAATTTACTGTTGTTTTCGAAAATGGATTTAATCTCTTTTAATAAGTCATCACTTATGGTTTCACATAATGAAATTGAACAAGAATCCCACCTTACAGAGGCTTTTAACTTATTTGTAAATCCCTTTTTTAAAACCGCAATCGGTTCACGGTTCTTAAATTCGAATATCTTTTCAACGCGATAAATTCCAGCACTATATTGAGTTACCCAATCACCAATTTTTATCTGCATTTTCTACACTCCATTTATTCATTTGAAAATATTTTAACATATAAATCGATTCACTCTTTAATGGATTTTTCTAAAGTAAATCTGCCCATTGAATGGTTCGAGAGATGGTTAAAGGAATTAACTTAACAACTTTTTGATTAGAACTTTGTGAAGTATTGTACTTAAAGTAACGGTTGCATTAGTTCAACAAAAAAAGTAGTTTAGATCTTCAACAATCGGGCGCTTTAATGGAGCAATGAAAAAAGCCTAATTCCTCAGCATTAAATTGAGAAATTAGACTTTTTAATATTGAAATTTCCTTAACGTTGTAAATCCGCATTTTCCTGACGCTACCCCTCTTAGGCCATGATAAGTTTGAGACTACCCGTGTATATGCCCGATTGTACGACCATGCCCGGAAGGAGATGTATGATGAATGGATGTAAAAATCCCCCTTTTCAATCAAAGGGGGATTAAACGGTCTCCTACATCAAGGGTAATGGGCTCGCTCCGCATAAATCCTTTTAACGTGAATAAATGTAGATGATTAAATCGCTTGAAACCCTTGATACCATTGGAATTCAGCGATTTTTTTACATTCCGGTTTTTCAGTAAAAGAAGGATTAACGCTCTTTTTTGTAGAACTTATTGAGATAACGGGGCAGGATAGTATAAGAATTCAATCTCCTACTCCCCCTCTGGTAGAAGTCCTAAATATATATATAGAAGTATAGGCCCGATAATGAAAAAAATGGGGAAAATGTTAATCCGTCTGGCTATTTTATAATTCCCCATCTGAATCTGCCATTTTGCGAAATACCTGCTGGTAAAGACAGCGGCGATAAAAATAGGGTAGGAGAATGAAAGCAAGCAACTTGCAATCTTAGCAACTATTGAAGTATCAATCCATTCTGCACCCATTATAAACATTGCTGGGCACCGACCGCAATTAAAATAAATTGTTTGTGCCCTAGATATTTCATCCTCTATTTGTTCTTCCATTTTCTCGTTTATCATTATTAAACCAACGTCCTTTGAATAGGAAAAATTAAAGCGTGTTAATCCTAGTTCTATTTTACTTGATGTTGTAACTAATAGTTAGAAAATTATTCAATTTACGAGCTTTACTTCAATAAAAATAAAATCAAGGGCCTTATTCGAGTACTTAGATTTATAAAACCAAAATTACAAATATTATTTAACATAGCCTTTCAAAAAAAAGATTGTGATATATTGCACTTAAACAAACGGGGCTTTTCTTAAAGAAGGAGAAACAAATTATGGCTAAAGAAATAAATAAAAAGGTTAAACTAATTCTTCAACAAATGATTGATGGAAGAAAAAACATTATTAAAAGTTGTGCTGAATTAAGTGCTTTGCGCCTAGCGGGTTATGATTTTATTTATTACGATTTTGATGAATATTACTGTCAGTTGCAACAATATCCATTACCAGAACAGTATCATCGATGGGAAAAAAGGGCATTAGAGATAAAGTTAAAAGAATTAGATGAGTTAAAAGATAAAGTTATTATTTTATCAATGGCCTTATTAGAAGAAATTAATTGATTATTTTTATTGAACTAACGTGGTGCAAGAGTTTAAAATCCAGCAGCCTTTTTTAGCGGCTTTTCTTATTGAAGTAACCTGCCAATATCTACTTCAATAAGGAATTAAAAATTTCAATGAAGAAATCAATGGATTATGCCTTTATAGGAGGATTTAAATGTCCAATTTTATAAATGTAAAGGACTTTAAAAATTGGATTCTAGAGAAAGATTTAGAGCGAGAAACTATTGAAGGGTTTTGGGAGAATTTTAATAGTTGGAAGGAAGAGTACCCTGAAGAATATGAAGAAACATTTAAGGAAGGATTTAAATCTGAGAAACTCTCCATTTATATTAATACAGTTTCTTTTACAATTACCAACTATCCCGATGAGGACTTTAATCACGTAGTTATAAGACTCAATTTTGAGTACGATGATTCAGTGATAGGCGAATATAGAATGGTTTTTGATTATGAAACAGGTGAAGTATTTGATGATATATTTAGTGTGTATTAATTCTGCATCTTTCTTAACAGGCAGGTTTAAGAAGGAAAATTAGTGTTCCTCGTGGAATTTAAAGATTGTTTAATTAATTTTAGAAAATTTACGACATAGTTTTGTGGGAGTGGAAAAGTATGGATTATTCATTCGTGGAGTTTGAAAGAGATATAGAAATGGGGCACGAAATTGAGTTTAGGTATAAAGGGAAAGTATATATAAATATTAATGCAAAAGATGGGTATGGGTTTAGGGGAGATCTTAAAGATTTTGTTTATTATAAAACCCCTCAAGAACTTTTGGATAACGGAACGATAAATGGAAAAAAATTGAGGGATATATGGGACGAAGTTGAGGGATATATGGGACGAAGTTGAGGCTATTACCATATTTTAAACTACCTTGTCTTATTCAACGGGGCAAGAGTTACACAAGGAGGTGCTGCGGCAGCTCCTTTTAATATTGAGCTAACTGGCAGGATAGTGCAATAAGGCAGGAATTTTGGAGAGGTTGTCGAATTACATTTTTATACGATATTGGATATGGTGATTGAAACGTGTTAAAGGCCACAAACTTGAAGAAAGAAGTTTTCCGCATTTTAGTTATTCTTATCAATTGTTTTGCATATGCATACCAAAAGCCAATAATGACAACTGGGAAAGCCACAGATTATGCATTTTTGTGTTTGAACTTTCCACCAAAAGAATTGGGAATAAAAGCCGTTGATATTAATTTTTTTGACGTTAAACTGGAGAAATTGTCTATTGATACAAAGAGTGGTTTTTTTAATCAATTCACTAATCAACGCGAGTTGAGGGTAACACTGAAAACTAAAAATGGAGAAGAACCAACCATTAGGATGGACGCGTATAATGGAAAATGCCTTGAGGTGACTGGTCCATTAAAATAACAGGATCTCCTGCTGCTATACCTTCAAAAGGAGTAGATCAGAACCATTGAAAAAAATCAAGATATTATTAGTATGTATTTTAATTGTGGTAATAACTGGCGCTTGCAAAAAAGAATATAGTGGTAAGTATGTACTCTGGGGTGATATTAGAACTGGTCTTAGTGTAGATAAATTGAAAAGAAATAACATTCCTTATAAAGTTAAAGAAGATATAATACTCATACCAGAAGATGCTTTTGATGATGCAATATACTGCTGTTCATAGTATCACTTATAAAGAAATTTTTTTAATTAACTATAGGCCAGCATTCCTGTAAATATATAAATTAGCAGCAATCTTTGTGAAAAATTGTACTTAAAGTAACGGGTTCGTTAGTTGAACAACTAATGAAGAAGGATCCTAATATTGATCCTTTTTTATTACCGAAAAAAGACCATTATGTAAACTAGAATTTCATGAAAAATTCATGAGAAAAAACAAACGCATTGCGAAAAATTCGCTATTCGTTTGTTTGAAAAAGTTAAATTGTTTTAACTACATTTTTAAATTATCTTCATTTAATACGTCTAATTCAGGTAATACAAATCGACCATCTTTTCTAATTAACACATCATCGAACCAGATTTCTCCTCCGCCAAATTCAGGTCTTTGAATACTGATAAGATCCCAATGAATAGCTGATTTATTTCCATTATCTGCACCATCTAATGAATCTCCAATTGCTAAATGAAAGCTGCCATTTATCTTTTCATCAAACAATGTATTATTCAACGGATGTAAGATATACGGATTAAATGCTAAGGCGAATTCTCCTATATATCTTGACCCTTCATCGGTATCAAGAATTTGATTGATTCGCTCAGAATCATTTGTATGTGCTTCGATGATTTTACCATTCTCAATTTTTAACGAGATATTTTCGAATGAAAAACCTTGGTTTACAGAAGCTGTATTAAACGTTACAATACCATTTACTGATTCTCTTACAGGCGCAGTGTAGATCTCCCCATCAGGGATATTATCGATTCCATCACCTTTTAATACCCCAATTCCATTAATCGAAAAACTAAGATCAGTTCCGTTTCCAATGATTTTTACCATATCTGTTTTTTCCATTAATTCTTTCAACGGATCCATCGCTTTAGACATTTTATTGTAATCTAACGTACAAACTTTATAGTAAAAATCCTCATATTCCTCAGTACTCATTTTGGCTTCTTGTGCAGAAGAAGCATTAGGAATTCTAGTTGTAACCCATCTTGTTTTATAGACGGCTTCACTTTGCGCTTTACCGAATATCGTTTGATATAATTTCATTTTATCAGAGGGTATATCAGCTAATTCATAAGCATTTCGAGGACTGCGTAGATTAATATAGGCTTGCATTTTACTCAGACGATAGCTCTCCCAATCTGCGAGCATTTTAAACTGCTCTTCTGAACCTGATAGAATCAATTGACGTGTAACAGCCATATCACGCATTGAAACATGTGCATAACCACCAGCTTCCTCAACCGCCTTTACGATTGATTGTACAACTAATCGGTCAACCTCAGTGACACTTTGGATCAACACATGATCTCCAGCTAGAACTTTTATAGAATGATTAACCAAAACATCTGCTAATTTCGTAAAACGATTATCCATCATAAAAACTCCTTATTATATTCGATCTATTTAACTGAAATTAAATCCAGATTTATGTTCAAATATGATCATTAATGTTAGAAATGAAAAGACATATCTTACTAAATTTCTATATTTAGTTACAAAACCCCTTTATATATACTAAAAAAAAGTATTATATTTAAAGACGTCCTTACTTAAAAACTGGGATAGCTTATGATAATTCTGGTATGGGTTGGGAGGCTATAACTTATTATGAGCGGGCTTTAAATCTGGGACTTTCTGGCCCAGATCTTGAAAGATGCTTACTAGGTCTTGGAAGTACATATCGTTACTTGGGATACTACCAACAGGCGGTGGAAACGTTAAGTAGAGGAATGAAGGAATTTCCGGAAAATTGAGCTATTCAAGTAACTTTCGCTATGGCACTGTATAATAATAAGAATTACAAAGATAGTGTCGAACTTCTCCTCATTAATATAATGGAAACCACAATGGACACTAAGCTAAATTATTTTAAACGTGGAATTTTGGCTTATGCGCAAGATCTTGATGAAACTGACGAATAACAAATAAAACAGATAATTTAAATTAATATGCCTTTGAGAGAAGCGGATGGTTAGCTGAACATGATACAATGAATTTGAAAGGCCTGTTTAAAAAATAAAGGATTTGCTAATTTAAGGAGGGAATGGAATGTTTACATCAGTAAATGATTTCTTAAACGAATGGAAACAAGAAGCAGCATCTACCCAAAAAGTGCTGGATGTGCTGACGGATGAATCGTTGAATCAGGAGGTTTCTCCAGGATTAAACAACATTGGAAGCCTGGCTTGGCATATTACTGGAGCAGCTTACTACTTTCCTTCACAGGTTGGATTAAAATTTGAGATTCCTAATCTTCAAAAAGAGGCACCGAAATCAGCTGCTGAAATCAGCGAGACATACAAAATAGTAAGTCAGCGGTTAACACAAGCATTTTCTGAACAGGTATCAGATGAAAAAATGAACAAAATGGTGAATTTATTTGGAATGGACATGCCAGTTCAGGCTGTTTTCCGTCTGCTAATTCAACATCAGGCTCATCATCGCGGACAATTGACTGTCCTTATGAGACAAGCTGAATTGAAAGTTCCTGGCGTATATGGTCCTAGCAAAGAAGAATGGGAAGCAATGAAAGCTCAAAAGAGCTGATATCGTCATGATGCAAAAAAGCCGGCGCCTGCCGGTTTTTTGTACTTTCAGAATTTATTTCATTTCTTAACTCAGTTTGCGCACTGAATCCATTTTTATATTCAATATAACAAAAATGATATTCAAGAATCGGTCGCGATTGTGAAATAATCCTTAGATTTGTAAACGACTTTATTGCTAAAGCATCCTTTATAAAAAATTTAACTACTTTATTTTACCCCCATCTAAAACAGGACGGGGGTATACGTGTTTGAAGTTTTAAAATCAAATAACTTATTGTAATTTTGCCATTTCCTTATTGTAGGTGGTGACAGCTTCGATGGTACTACCCCAAAAGGAGGAAGCCCAACAGATTATTAATCAAAATCCTAGGAATGAATATGTTGATCATTTGCTGCCCTTGTTTAGGGAGGGTCAGCTAGCAGACGTAATTATTGAGGGTAACTCGGAGGAGTTGATTTCCAGTTATTTATCCATTTTGTCATGTTTGATGCTTTTGGGTAAAGGTTACCGAATTCAAGATACTAGAACATTATTGCGGCTGGTATTAATGAATTCAGAATAGTATGGGGACGCTATAAAAGGCATATCCGCATTTCATTTAATTATAAGGCATGTGTAGCAATTATTATTACCTTTACCCTTATCCGAAATCGATTGATACCACGCTATTAATTCGTTGATCGGATCAACAGTTCATTCAAAGGATGGTACAAAAATTGGCTTTCGTCACATCGGTTGGTGCTCCGGAATTATTGTAATTCAACAAAACGGTGGTTATTACAAGGAAAAATACGGTAAAATTAGATTGCTGTCTATGTTAAAGAAATTTATACACATTTTTGTTGTAATCAAAAAGGAAATGGCGGAATTGTAGTGGGTTTGAAGATTATGTTTGCGGTGGCAATTATTCTTTTTGCTTTGGGAATTATAGCAAGCATCCTATCCATTAAGTTGAAAGAGAATGGTACAAAAAAATACGTCGGCATATTACTGCCTGTACTCATTATCCTGTTTGTCATATTGTTTCCTATTCTTATGGCAATAGGGTTTATGTTAAATGATAAACCTTGATAAAGTCATTTATAATAATGAAATTAGAGCATTTAGTTGCTTCTAATATTAAGGGAACTATCGACAAATAACCCAAAATGAAGGATGCAATAATGATACCTATGGATACACAAAAGCATGTAATGGGCTTTTTGTTGAGAATACTGACCAAATAATCTATTTCATTCATAAAAAGGAGTAATACATTGGCCATTTTAGATGCAAGTAATATTGTTAAAATTTATGGAGAGTTAGGTGGTGAGGGTTCAACAACCGCGTTAAACGGGTTGAACCTTTCAATTAATAAAGGGGAGTTTATTGCAATAATGGGCCCTTCAGGCAGTGGTAAAACAACTTTACTTAACGTATTAAGTGGAATTGACAAACCTACATCTGGTGAAGTTACTATTGCAGGTCAAGAAATAAGTGAAATATCAGGAGATAAATTAGCGGTATTTCGACGTAATCAATTAGGTTTCGTGTTTCAGGAATTTAACCTGTTAGACAGTTTAACAGTAAAGGAAAATATAATTCTACCAATGATACTAGAAAAGAAAACGGCTATCGAAATGGATGAAAGGGTTCAAGATCTTGCCCGTCTCTTTGAGATTGAATCAATTTTAAATAAATATCCTTATAATATATCAGGTGGACAGCAACAAAGAACTGCGGTAAGCCGTGCTTTGGTGAATGAGCCGAGTATCGTTTTAGCTGATGAACCAACGGGTAACTTGGATTCAAAATCATCAACTGTCATTATGGAATGTTTTGAAAAGATAGTTAATGAACTTTCGACAACGGTCCTCCTTGTTACACATGATGTATTTGCTGCAAGTTTTTGCAAGAAAGTTATTTTTATAAAGGACGGCTCTATTCATTCACATATTGTGAGGAAAGGAAGCAGAAAAGAATTTTTAAATCAAATTATGGATAACCTCGCTATCTTAGGAGGGCGAACGGATGTCTTTTAATCAAATTGTTTGGAAAATGGCAAAGGCTGATTACAAAAAGTATATCTTTTACTACTTATGCAACTGTTTTGCAATCATGTTTTTCTTTATATTTTCGACTGTGTATTTTAACGAGCAGGTAGTCCAAGTAAAAAAGACAGAATCAATACAATATGTCTTAACTGTTCCGGGGGTTGCTCTAGTAGTATTCACAGTATTTTTTATTACTTATGCTCACAGTATTTTTATTAAACGAAGGAAAAGTGAGTTTGGGCTTTTTATGACATTAGGAATGTCTAATCGTGATATAGGCAAATTGTTATTGTTGGAGAATTTCATCATAGCCTTTACTTCACTAGCTTCTGGTATTCTGGCAGGAACTATATTTTCCCGCATTTTCTTTTTATTATTAATGAGTAGTGTTGGAATACAAGGAATCTCCTTTCATTTAAACAGTAAAATGTTACTGTATACGATAATTATCTTTTTGGTTGTATTTATAGTAGCAGTTGGGAGATCACTCTTTTTCGTACTTAATCAAAATATAGTTCTTAGCTTAAAAAGCGATAAAATTGCAGAATCAATCAAGATGAAAAGTCCACTAATTGGCGGTATAGGTGTAGGAATTGTCATCGGCTCTATTCTAGGGCTATATTACACGTATACAGATCCTGTTGCGGGTGGGGAATATCTACTTCTTTGGACAATGCTAACATTATTAGGATTGTACATTAGCCTTTATCAATTCACCAGCTTATTCATAGAACTCGCTAAAAAAAGTAAATCTTATTATTACCGCAGACTTCTGTTTCTGACGAGTCTGGATTATAAATTCAAACAGTTGACCTCCATTCTTATGCTCGTGACTGTGATGATAATGGTGACTATTTTGTATAGTACGATAAATTTGTTCACTTATATGTCAGCTGAAAAGGAAGCAATTGAAGGAAACCCTTATGATATTGCATTTTTACAAACTGAAAGTAAAAATAACTTGGATATAGAAGAACTCTACTCTATAGTTGATCAAAAAAATAATCCTGTACAAAAACATCTGGTGGTACCGATATATTCCTACTATCAAAAACAGAATAATAGTAACTGGCCCAATGTCTATAATTTTATGTCACTAGATCAATTTAATAAATTTACATCCAGTGAGAACGATCTGCAGGATAAGGAATTTTTATATTATATAAATGAAGACCCAAAGTACACGGATGCAAGCGAATATTACCTAAATAATGGCTTTCCATTCATAGATGGAAAGCAATCCTATAAATTAAAGGAAATAATTGTTGAGAAAAACATCAATATCCTAAGCAATCTACAGGACTTTATAATTGTAGGCAATCCTCAATTCAAACAACTAAAAAATAGCTTAGATGGTTTTGAATCAAATATTCATTTAATCAATGTTGTCAACTGGAAAGAGACAACAAATGTTGTTGACAAACTGGGTGAAAAGTTTAAAACCTACAATGAAAATACCCCGCCAATTACTGATATTCGGGTAGAGGATAATTCTGAAGAATCTTTATTTCGAATTTCCTCTAAAGTAGAAGATTATAATCGTAACAAAAACTCTAATGGTATATTGTTCTTTGTAACAACCATATTAAGTGTTATTTTCTTCTTTGGATCGTTTATTCTTTTATATTTGAATCTTTTCTCAGAGATTGAGAAGGAAAAGGAGAAGTATAAAAAGCTTAATAATATAGGGGTTACTGCAAAAGAAGTAAAGCAAATCATTTCAAAGGAAATAACAACCTTATTTTTTCTTCCGACTTTTGTTGGGACTACTTTAGCTTTCCTTTATATTGTTGCGATGGCAAAGGATATTGGAGGGGTTATGGAAAATCCTCAGATACTACTGCATTTTTTAATCGTTGCAGGAATATACCATTTGATACAAATAGGGTTTTATCTATATGCTAGGAAGAAAATGTTTTTAAATTTGACTCAGTAAAGATGATTAAAAGCTCAATTTCAACTAATGGGTGCCGAAGTTGCCTGTTCCTAACGAATGCGACATATGATTACCAAAAATACCGATGCGTATTCCGTTAAATGTAAGGGTTGTGAATGACCAGTATTTCTCAACGAATTCAGTAATTGTACATGGGAAAGGTGATAAAGAAAGAGAAGTGTACTTTAATTATCTCACATTATAAACAATAAATAATTGAATCAAACTGATGTTGGTAACATTTGTACTGTAGGCACCTATGCTGGAGTTTCACATATTGTTGGGTCAACAGCCTCATTTATTAACGGATGGCATTGATCTTCCACAATCGGGCGCTTTCCTGTGATAAGGAACAGTGTTTTTTCCATTATAGGACCAGATTATTGAGTAACACAGATAGAAAATGATTGAACTTTTTTATAAAAACCAAACTTAAATCCAGTGGAAAAAAATCCATTTTTATCCAACTTTTTTTCGTAAAATGCCGGTTTGTGAAGTACGTTTGATCGAACTGACCGGCTGTTCACATCATCCGAACGTCGGCGCACACATATCGAGAAAAAAGTCAAAAAACGACTTGACATTGGAGTCAACTCAAATGTTATTCTGAATTCATGGAAAAACTTTATTCTATTCAAGAGGTTACACAGATACTTGGGATGCCCAAGGATACACTTCGGTATTATGACCGGATTGGGATCGTCTCGCCGTCCCGGGAAGACAATCGGTACCGCAGGTATTCGAGGGACGACCTCATAGACTTGATGAATATTCAGATCATGCAGTATGCGGACTTTTCTCTTGACGAAATCAGGGGGAAACTTGGTTTCCGCAAGATGGAAAATATCGACTTCGCTTACTGTGAAGAGGTTGCTGCGTTCTTCGATGCTAAGAACGAAGAAACGCGGAAGAAGATTAACCATCTGGAAAAGGTCAGTAGGCTACTCAACATGGCAGCCGAAACGTTAAGGGACTTTAATAACGAAAGCGACCAACGGTTGGCAGAATTCGTCCGTGAGCTTTACAAGGATATCCGAGAGAATGAACCGGGAATTTCTAAGGAGGGTTGTGATCAACATCAAGGTTAGGAATTTTTATTATCTGATTGCAGGCGTTCTTGCGATGCTGTTTGCCGTCACGCATGCATGGAACGGGCAATCCGCTGTGCTACCGACGCTCGACATTAGGGCGATGTCCATGGATACCCGGACGGTATTCACGTATGTTTGGCACATTATAACGGCGGAAA
Source organism: Neobacillus sp. (assembly GCF_031988165.1). NCBI lineage: Bacteria > Bacillati > Bacillota > Bacilli > Caryophanales > Bacillaceae > Neobacillus > Neobacillus sp. The sequence continues at coordinate 1,098 of NZ_DALZYO010000059.1, read as the reverse complement.
ATCTGGTCTTCGGCATCGCATTCATTTTCATGTCATTCCAAAGTGAGCGATCGAAGATCCGTTTTGCCGCATGGATGATCGCGACGATCCTGATCGTCCGACTGATGGTCATTCTTGGCATAACGGCATTACTTGACGTTTCGGCTCTTAAGGATACGTTTATAGATTCGATTGCCATCGTAATCTATGTTGCCTTGATCATATTGGGCACAACTATGAAGAAATAACAATCCGGTAGTTAGCAGCTACAGTAACAGAGATGTCCGAATTGTCTTCTAACTTGCAGACTCGCTCAAAGCTATATAGTAAGCAATCTCTGGTCTTTCTTGATCAAATATGTTTATGATCAAAGTTGTGCACATTCAAAGTCGTGTTGTTATCGAATATTGGGGCAGTGAAGCTAACCAAGGTGGGATAGCGCATCGCTGGCAGCGATGAGGTCAGGATGCGTGTCCCTTTGTGCTATTTGGAGCCCTGCGAAAGGGGGCGAACCCTTGGAGTTCGTTATTAATGAATGATACATGGTTAAAAGGTGTTGTTGAGTAATAAAAAAGTCGTTTAAAAATCTGTGTAACTTCAAGGGATATATGGTACGTTTAAGTAAATGGTTATTCAATTAAAGGGCGCTTTCCTTTAATAAGGAACAGTGCTTTTTTTCATTATAGGGCCATATTCTTGAATATCTAATTGTGGAAATAGCGCCATTTTGAGATGATTGTTATTAGTTAAGGTAGGTTGATTTAATAACATCAGGAACTTTATTCAGAAATAAATGCTGTAAATAATGAAATATAAAAAACTTTGCGAGTGAAACAATATCTAAATGATTAAAGAGAGGAAGAATTATGTCCAATAACGTAAGGTCCAGAAGAATAATTTTAGATTTAGCAGTTACTTTAGATGGTTTTATTGAAGGGAAAAATGGGGAAGTTGATTGGTGCATCATGGATTCTGAGATGGGGTTTATTAATTTCTTAAATCAAATTGATACTATTTTGTATGGAAGAAAAAGTTACGATTTATGGGGACAATTTAATCCAGACATTGAAGATACTGATACTGAAAAAGAAATTTGGGAATTAGTTCATAGTAAAGAAA
>NZ_DALZYO010000058.1:0-24460 GCF_031988165.1 Neobacillus sp. | reverse complement strand
ATGGTAGGGTTGGGAGTTGAGGCTCATGATAGTTTTTTATGAAGTTGTTAAATGAAAAGTTGAAAAATTCTTTACTTTTTCCGAACAAAATAGTTTACTAGAAAAGCAACCTTTAAATTTGTGAGGTATTACATATGAAAAAAATGAAAAAGTATATCGGGCAATTCCATCCGATTGTATGGATTTTATTAATTGGAACTGTTTTGACAAGAGGCTCCGCCTTTATGACGCTGCCATTCCTATCAATCTATTTATCAAGGCATATGGATCTTTCACCAATCATTATCGGCTTAACCGTCGGGATGAGTCCGTTAATGGGGACGGTGGGGGGATTTATAGGAGGCCATTTATCCGATCGGTTTGGTAGAAAACCGATTATGCTTACAGCGTTGTTTACATTAGCATTTGTTTATTATGGGTTTACCATTGCAAATGGGCAGGGCTGGTTTATCCTGTTAAATGCAATAAACGGTTTATGCACATCATTTTTTGAACCGACTTCACAGGCTTTGATGGCTGATTTAACCGATAAGGAAAAGCGGATGAAGGTTTATTCTTTGCGCTATACGGCGATAAATATTGGTGCTTCCGTTGGACCGCTGCTAGGGGCCTATTTGGCTAATTCATCAGCAAAGCTATCCTTCGCCATCACCGGTTCAACCTATTTACTTTATGGAATTGTCTTGTATATGTTAATGAAAAAACTAGTGATTTCTAAAGAAGAAACAAATAAGAAAGTCGTTTCCTTTATTGCTGCTTTTTCGATTATAAAATTGGATAAGGCACTACGGTATCTTATCATTGGGAGTATATTAATTAATATCGGCTATGTGCAAATGGACTCCAATTTGCCCCAAGTATTAGAAGGAACACTCGAGAATGGTGTAGCTGTTTTTTCGGTGTTGCTGACAATCAATGCCGTAATGGTTGTATTCCTGCAGCTGCCGATTAGTCATCTCGCCGGAAGATTCAGCTTGTTACAGGCAATGGCAGCGGGTTCGGTCTTTACTGCCGCCGGCCTCATCGGATTTAGCTTTATCAACGGCTGGGTAATTGCGATTCTGGCAATGATACTATTAACGATTGGCGAAATATTAATTTTCCCTTCCAACAGCATGATGATGGACGAGCTTGCCCCGGAACATATGCGTGGAACTTATTTTGGAGCAGGACAGTTCCGGAAAATAGGGAACTTTCTTGGTCCGATCATGGGTGGGTACCTCCTAAGTCATTTCCAAGGGCAAATTATGTTTTGGGTAATCGCTATTTTGTCGCTGGGAAGTATTATTTTCTTCATAGCAGGAAACAAAACGTACTTAAGTACTAGAGTCAATCGGACGGAAAAAACGGTATAAATAATTAATTAAACAAATACCCCATATATGATACCCCTATAAAATTAGATACGGTTACGTATAAATGTAACTGAGAATAATAGATAGGAGCCTTCAAGAACATGCAAACAATAAAAAAACTTGAGTCTGAAGAGATGAATAGCGATAATCAATTTATCATGATTGTCCAAAAGGTTAAAAACAATATGGTTGAGCAATGGAATCGAGTAGTCAATTCCTATAAAGAATCGTGGCAACGAAATTTTCAATTGTTCCAAAAAGTAGACGGAATTTCTTTGTGGAAAATTAATTTTCAATTAAATAGGCTAGCTGTCAAAGGAATCTCCAAAGAAGTGTTAGAAAAGGGGAAGATTATCCTTTCTTTGCCTTCAAAACAAATGAGCGGAGCGACATCTGATTTTCAAAAGGCCTATATTGAAAGAACTATTGATGAATTAGAAGGCTTTGAGAATCTTCGACTCAGTCAATTTTACAATTATAAACCAGTCTATGTTGAAAAAAAGGGATTTGCTGAAGTTTCACGATGGATTGAAATTGAGATAACGGAACTATAAAAAATTAATTTCAACTTGGATAGAAAATAGCCTCTGGACTTGAAATCCAGAGGCTATTTTCTATCCTTTATTTTAAAATCTCTTCGATTCTCGATAATGTTTCTTCTGTTAATTTCACGCCGGAAGCTTTTACGTTTTGTTCCACCTGCTCTGGACGACTTGCACCTACAAGGGCACTTGCGACATTTTCCTGTCTTAATATCCAGGCAAGGGCAAGGTTAGCAAGAGAAAGGTCGTTGTCTGCGGCAACTCCCTTTAACAGTTCCACTTTATCTAGATTGTCATCTGTTAATAAACCGAAAAGGCTGCTGTATTTTTCCTGTGATGCTCGGCTACCTTCAGGTGCCTTGCCCCCTTTTTGGTACTTTCCTGTTAAGACACCCTGCGCAAGTGGCGACCAAACAACCTGCCCAATTCCATGCTTATCGCTGACTGGAAGGACTTCTTTTTCAATATAACGCTCAAGCATGCTGTATTGCGGCTGATTGACAACGATTCGGTCGAGAAGCTTTTTATCAGCAAGATGGACTGCTTCGGAAATTTGTTCAGCTGTCCATTCACTTACACCAACATAAAGTATTTTACCTTGACGGACAAGATCATCAAGAGCTCGCAATGTTTCCTCAAGTGGTGTTTCAGGGTCGAAACGATGGCAATAATAAATGTCCACATAGTCCGTGTTAAGACGTTTTAAGCTTGCATGGCATTGTTCGATGACATGTTTTCTTGAAAGACCACGATCATTCGGCCCATCACCCATCGGCCAAAATACCTTAGTTGCAAGAACGAAAGAATCGCGTGTATATTTCTTTAATGCCTTACCAACAACAATCTCTGCTTCGCCACGCATGTAAATATTAGCCGTATCGAAAAAATTAACCCCTAGGTCAAATGCCTTGTCAATGGACGCTGTGGCATTTTGTTCCTCTACATAACCACCGTATGTAAGCCAGCTGCCCAAACTTATTTCACTTACCTTTAAACCTGTTTTTCCTAAGCGGCGATATTCCATGGTTATTCCCCCTAACAAAATTTCGTTACTCAAAATAAAAGTACTACATTGAGTACCAAAATGTCTACTATTTAGTGATTTTTCTGATAAAATGAAGATGAGATATAATTGTAAAAGAATGGTAAGTGCGCCATAGTTTGTACTTCTTATGTAGTTATTCGAATAGGATAAATTATCTGTTTGAAAAGGGGTTCTTGATATGTGGTTTTGGATTACTATTTGCGCAATAATTTTTGGATTATTCCTTATAATGGAGGAATTAATTTATTATTTATGGAACCAATATGTGTACGGACCTAATGTTGAGAGGCAATTAAAACGAAAGGAAAGAGTTAAGCGGCTGTTAGCCTTATTAAAAAAGAGACCTCCTGCAAAATTCAATGATAAGAATCAAAAAGAAAGCTCGCTTTAAGCGAGCTTTTTCTGTAAAAACTAGATACCCACGGCAAATGAAAAACTGACCCAAAAGTCGTCATTCAACGACCTTCAGGGTCAGCCGCTTTTTTAGTTTTCAAATTGGGAATTTCCCTGCTTTACACGAACCTGCTTTATGGGCAGAATTACTTCAACAGATGTCCCGTGATTTTTCTCACTTTTAAACCGAATCGTCCCTTTGTGTGATTGAACAATCTTAAAGCTGACCGTTAACCCTAAACCAGTTCCTTTTTCTTTAGAAGAATAAAACGGCTCGCCAATTTTCTCTAATCTTTCCTTTGATATTCCGCAGCCATTGTCTTTAACCGTTATGCGAATGTGTCCATTTTTTAGCGGTTCTAGAACTATCGAAACAGTACCGCCATTTATCGATGCTTCGATGGCATTTTTAATGACATTGATCAGTAATTGCTTGATTTGATTTGACTCGCATTCAATCATCAGGTTTTCTTCAGGTAAAATGGACTCAATTTGTACGTTATATAAACTGGCCTCTGTGTTTAATAGCGAGATGACATCGATTAATAGTTTTTGAATCTCCACTCTGGTATATTTCAGATGCTGCGGCTTGGCTAACAACAACAGTTCACCTACAATGTGATTGATACGGTTTAATTCATCTAACATAATTTGATAGTAAAATTGATGCTTTTGATCTTCCATTTGCAGAAGCTGAACAAAACCCTTTAACGAAGTAAGGGGATTACGGATTTCATGAGCCACACTTGCAGATAACTCCCCAACGACGGACAGCTTTTCCGTTCTTCTAAGTTGCTCCTCCGTTTTCCTTAAAGTAGTTACATCTCTTCCGTAACCAATTATTCCAGTAGTCTTTCCATTAATAACCATTTGAACTGTTGTACATTGTAAGGTAATGGTTTCACCGGTAGCATGTGGTAATTTAATTTCAATCATTTGCGGCTTAATTTCTTCAACAGCAGAGGAAAATAATTTCTTCAGGTATAATTTATATTTTCGCGGTAATAAGGTTCTTATATTTCTCCCAATTGTTTCTTCCCGCTTGTAGCCAGTAATGACATCAAATTGTGGGTTCAGGTTGGTAATCTTTCCGTTCAAATCCATCATATAAACGATATCGGGACTGTATTCAAATAATGATTTATATTGCTGTTGACTTTCAATTAATTGTTGAGCCATTTTCTTTTTTTCTGTGATATCGCGGCCGATTATCACTAATCCCTGCCTGCTGCCATCCGGGTTAAACAGTGGAACCTTGATGGTGTCAAATATTTTCGAAGATCCATCAGGAACGGGAAGGACTTCTTCAATACGGGTAAATTCTCTATTTTTCCATGTTTCCTCATCTGATATTTCACAGTACCTTAGGGCATCGGCATAAAATTTTGTATATGCGGCTAACTCCGAGTCTTTTTTCCCACGATATTCAACATTTTCCAGTTGGAATAATTGTAAGCCATAGTCATTTGCCTCAATCCATCGGCTATCGCCATCTTTAAAATTTACGAAATCCACCATCGAATTGATTAATGTGGACAGTCGTTTTTGATCTTTCTTAGATTCATGTAACTCTTCTGTCTTATTAAGGAAAAAATAAATAAATCCGCCAGTAATAAGGATATAAAGAACTTCTTTACCCCTTTCTATTAGTTCAACAAGGGGAGAATGGACAAATTGATGAATGAAATAATTTGAGCCGAATATCCAAATAAAACTAGAGATAAAGTAAATGAAAACTACCTTTTTTTTATCCATGAATATCTCCAATCCCTCCAAGGAAGCTGTATCCAAGGACGATAGAAAATCTTTTCTTCTATTGATTAATAGTACTAAATAATGAGGGAATTTGGAATATTTCCATGGTGGAAAAATATGAATAATCTCTTTGGTTCGTATAGGGAAATTTTCTTAGTGTGATTCAACTAGGAAGTCTTTTCCCAAGAATGAGCAAATCTCTTTCAACACCATCAAGTTCCGCCACTTTCGGAAGGTGTGCCCATGTTTCAAAACCGAAGCCTGAGAAAAGTTTGATGCTTGGTTCATTATGGGCAAAAATAAAACCGAGCAAGGTTTTGATTTGCAGCTCCGGGCAGGCTTCAATTGCTTTTTGAATCAGGAATTTCCCAAGCTTCCTACCACGGAAATCAGGGTGAATATAGATACTGATTTCGGCAGTGGCGTTGTATGCTGGCCTTCCATAAAAGGATTGAAAGCTTACCCATGCGCAAACCTCCCCTTGGCTCTCAACAATCCATAATGGCCGGAATTTCGGAGAATGCTCGTTAAACCACTGTACACGACTATCAACCGTTATTGGCTCGAGGTCAGCAGTCACCATTCTGCTGGAAATGGTTGTATTATAAATGTCAATAATCACGGATAAATCAGTAAGCTTGGCATTCCTAATCGTAAAAGTCTCAAACATTTTGACCACTCCTTTTAACACTACGTCTAATTTAATAGATTAAATGTTAAACTTCAGTTGAATAAAAATCAATATTAAATTATATAGAAGAAAAAACCTTCTCGATTGACGAATGTAGAGGTGTAGTACGTAAAAACACAGCTTTTAATCTAAGGAGTAATTGCTAACGTAGTTTTTCTTAGAGCTTCTATGTTATGGATATCCATTATGATTAGATGAAGAAAAACCTTTTCCTAGTACACAGTACCGAGAAAAGGTTTTTCTGCTTTTGGGAGTATGGCTGGGATACTCCGTCTGTTTCGTTTCATTTCATTGCCAGAGCTATTACATGCGGTTTGCTTTGGCAACGCTCCTTAGGATGATTGTGGCTTGCGTCATTTGAGTTTGCCCGTTCACCTGAGACTTAGCATGTTTCGGTCTCGTCGTAGTGTGGTAAAAAAGCTCTGAGTGTGGATCTAAACGATCTTTATAACCCATTCAAAATCACCTCATCATAGGATACTTTGAAACGATGATATTCAAAAGGAATATCATATTTATTATTTGTAAAATGACGAAAAAATAGTCACGATATAAAAAAAAACGATGTTTAAAAAATGCCTTTCATATAAATAAACCTTGTGTTTTCAGAAATTTCGAAATAAAATATAAGTAACATACCAACCGGTAAGTACGTTATCGAGCTAGTGGCGGCTCTGCTATTATCTTTTGGGTTTTTCACTATCTACTTTGGGAGGAATAGAAATGGCTGGAAGATTTGCGGGAAGAGTGGCATTTGTCACCGGTGGAAGCAGGGGCATTGGCAAAGGGATTGTCGAGCTTTTTGCACAAGAAGGAGCAAAGGTAGCCGTCATTGATTTAAATGAAGCGGCGTTAAGTGAGACAACAAGTGAATTTAAGGAAAAAGGATATGAAGTTTATTCAAAGGTGGCCAACGTCGTTGATGCCAAGCAAGTGGATGATGCCGTTAAGGAGACATACGAGGCGTTTGGGTCGATTGATATCCTTGTCAATAATGCAGGGGTTATTCGCGATAATCTATTGTTTAAAATGACGGATTCAGATTGGCAGACAGTCATGGATGTGCATTTAAAGGGTTCGTTTAATGCAGCTCGTGCTGCACAAAAATATATGGTCCAACAAAAATATGGCCGTATCATCAATATATCTTCTACTTCCGCACTCGGTAATCGCGGCCAGGCCAATTACGCTGCTGCTAAGGCAGGTCTCCAGGGATTCACAAAAACACTTGCTATAGAACTTGGCAGGTATGGCATAACGGCCAACTCTGTCGCACCTGGATTTATTGAAACAGAAATGACAAAGGAAACAGCGGCCAGAATTGGTATTCCATTTGAGGAGTTAATTCAAGCAAGTGTAGCCGCTATCCCTGCCGGCCGCAGTGGAAAGCCGGCTGATATTGCCAATGCTGTGGCATTTTTTGCCGACGAGAAATCATCCTTCGTTAATGGTCAGGTCATTTATGTTGCTGGCGGACCAAAAAATTAATTTAGTGGTGAGGTGAAGTTGAATTGTTTAAAGATCAAATTGGCAAGTTGTCAAACAAGGTGAAAAATGTTGTTGAGAGAGGTGCGGTAAAGAAATTTGCAGAGGCCATTGGTGACCTCCATCCAATTTATTTTGATGAGGATACAGGAAGACTATCAAGGCATAAAAACAATATTGCCCCGCCCACCTTCCCGAGGGTATTTGATTATGGTGTGATTCCAGACCTCAACCTCCCAAGTAAAGGATTGATCCACGGCGAACAAACGTTTTACTACGTTAGGCCACTAGTGGTTGAAGAAGAAATTTACTGTTATTTCAAGGTGAAAAATTATTTTGAGAAAAAAGGGAACTTTGGTGAAATGGGGTTCATGATACTTGAAAATTACGGGGAGGACTTGGGAGGAAAAACAATCTTTAGCTCAACCTCGACTATTGTCATATCTGAAGCGGTGAGGAAGGTGATCACTAGGTGAGTATGGTTGCGGAATTACAGGTTGGCAATGTGCTAAAGGAAATGCAGCTTGAGCCTGTCTCAAGGCTGGACTTGATTAAGTATGCCGGTGCTTCTGGGGACTTTAATCCGATTCATACCATTGATGAAGAGGCAAAAAAAGCGGGCTTACCAGGAATCATTGCCCACGGGATGTGGACAATGGGAAATCTAGCCAAGCTTTTTACCGAATACTATGAAGAAGGTTTCATTCAGGATTATTCGATCCGTTTTAAAGGGATGGTATTTTTACATGATGTAATTACTCTTAAAGCTATCTTAAAAGAAAAACAGGAAAATAAGCTTCGCTTTAACGTCCAGGCAATTAACCAGGAGGGAAATGAAGTGTTAAAGGGTGAGGTATTGTATCACCAATATTAGAATATACTTTTATAATTATTGTTGACCCGGCACCAATTAGGAATCCCTTTTTGAGGCAGGGTTTATTTCTATCTGGGAGGCAGCTAGTAACCGAGGGGGATTGATAGTGAAGGAAATTGTCATATTAAGATTATTTACATACCAACTAGTTAGTATGTTGAAAGGGTGGTAAAAGATGAATTTCAGTTATTCCGAAAAGGTAAAAGAGTTACAGAAAAAACTGACAGAATTTATGGAAGAATTCATTTATCCAAATGAAAAGGTTTATCTAGAGCAAATTGATAAAAAAGAACCTTTTTCAAAGATTCCCCCGATTATGGAAGGACTAAAAGATAAAGCAAAGCAGGCAGGATTATGGAATTTATTTTTACCTGAAAGCGAATATGGCGCTGGTTTAACCAATAGCGAATATGCACCGCTTTGTGAAATCATGGGAAGGTCAGCTATTGCACCAGAAGTATTCAATTGTGCCGCCCCTGACACAGGAAATATGGAAGTTCTTGTCCGTTATGGAACTGAAGAGCAAAAGGAAAAATGGCTTAAGCCTTTATTAGATGGTGAGATCCGTTCTTGTTTTTCGATGACTGAACCCGATGTAGCCTCATCGGATGCAACTAATATTCAGGCTAGTATTGTCCGCGATGGTGACGAATACATCATCAACGGAACGAAGTGGTGGTCATCAGGTGCAGGAGATCCTCGTTGTAAAATCGCAATTATGATGGGCAAAAATGATCCCGATGCCCCTACGTATGAACAGCAGTCAATGATTCTTGTTCCCTTAGATGCACCAGGGGTAACAATTAAGAGGATACTGCCTGTTTTTGGCTATGATCATGCGCCACATGGCCATGCCGAGATTGAGTATAACAATGTTCGGGTACCGGCGTCTAATATGTTATGGGGCGAAGGTAAAGGCTTTGCAATTGCTCAAGGGCGGCTTGGACCGGGAAGAATTCATCATTGTATGAGATCAATTGGTGCAGCGGAACGAGCACTAGAGGACTTATGTAAACGCGTTCAAAGTCGGACAGCTTTTAGAAAAAAACTCTCCGAGCAGGGTGTGATACAGGAATGGATTGCCGATTCGAGAATTGAAATCGAACAGGCTAGATTGCTTACGCTAAAAGCAGCATACATGATGGATACTGTTGGCAACAAAGAGGCGAAAGCGGAAATTGCGATGATTAAAGTCGTTGCTCCTAATATGGCATTAAAGGTGCTTGACCGGGCTATCCAAGCCTTTGGTGCTGCTGGGGTAAGCGATGATTTCCCATTAGCAGCCAGCTGGGCGAATATCCGAACACTAAGGTTTGCGGACGGTCCAGACGAGGTACACCGGAGAGCGGTTGCGAGATACGAATTGAAAAAATACCGCTGATGTTCGTTTGGGGGGACATTTACGATGCATGTCAAGAAGCTGTTTGATTTATCAGGGAGAGTGGCGATTGTAACAGACGGAGGCAGAGGGCTTGGGCGGCAAATTGCCGAAGGTTTAGCTGAAGCAGCTGCGAATGTGGTGGTCTGTTCAAGAAACCTAGAGGCCTGTGAAAAAAAGAGTGTTTTTTGTTTTAATTAAATAGACTGCACGGTCGATTTTGTGGTTGGAATCAAAAATAATAACGATAACTAATAAAAGGAGACGATTTATGAAAATTACATTTAAAAAATTAACCGAATGTACAATCCAGGATGTAATAATGGCCTGGAATAAAGGATTTGAAGGCTATTTTGTACAAATGGAAATGACGCCCGAACTCTTTTTCAATCGTTTGGTAAATGAAGGTTTATCGTTGACTCATTCCTTTGTTGCTTTTGACCAGGAGGAGCCCGTGGCCATCGTTCTAAATGGATTTCGAGTAATTAAAGGAAAAAAAACCGCTTGGAATGGCGGGACAGGGATTGCAGTTGATTATCGTGGAAAAGGGGTTTCTAGATTGATCATGGAAGAGGCCCTTAAGATTTATTCAGAAGAGGGCAGTGAAGTGGCAACCCTTGAAGCAATAAAGGAAAATGAGCGAGCCATCCGTTTGTACGAGAGGTTCGGTTATCAGATAACTGATTCTCTTGTTTATTTAAGTGGGTTCCCGGAAGTGAAAGAAATATCTATACTAACCCAGTCTATTCGCCCAGAACAGCTCCCATCGTTCTCTTTTTATAACGAAAATGTTTCATGGCAATGTCAGTGGCAGAGTGTCAAGTCTGGTGAAGCGCAAGTCTATCTTGATAAGGATCGGAATCCCCTTGGCTACTCTTTGTTTAAACGAGTTTGGAATCAGGAAGGGCAATTGGAGAAGGTATTTTTATTTCAATTCGAACTTTTTGGTGAAGTAACGGAAGAAAGCATTCAGGCTGTTTTCGCTGCAATATCTGAAGGAGAAAGGAATCCTGTTTGTTTTATCACGATAAACGCATCCCTTTCAAATCCAGTTATCCAATACTTACTGGATCATGGGTTTAAGAAAACAACTGAGCAAGTTCAAATGGTGAAAAACATTTAAAGAAAAGCCAGCTCCGAAAATGGAAGCTGGCTTTTTCTGAATCAAAAACTATCAAAAAAGTTCAAAAAGAATCATTTAGAATTTTCGTAATATAATAATATTAACACGCCGATTTTCCTGTTTATGTTCCACTGTATCATTTGGAAAGAGAGGTTGGAATTCTCCATATCCAACAAATTGCAGCCGATTTTTGGCAATATTTTTTGATTCAAAATAATGAAGAACACTAACTGCTCTTGCTGAAGAAAGTTCCCAATTTGATGCGAATTCGGCAGTTTTGATCGGGACACTATCTGTATGACCCTCGATACTAACTGGATTTGACACAGTATTAATTAGCCCCACAAAAGCATCCAACATTTTTAAGGAATTTTCCTTCAATCTTGCTTTTCCAGTATCAAAAAGTATAACATCCTTTAACGAAATCTCGACACCGCGTTTCGTATCCTGAAGTGAAATTACCGTTTCTAAATGATTGTCAACAATGTACTTATTTAATTGTTCCATTAAATTGTTGAGTTCTATTTCTTCCTTACTTAGTCCAGGATCAGGTTCTTGAACTGGGGTTTGCTTTGCTGGCTCCTTCGCTGGTGGTGTCATTGTGAGCCCAGCTTCTTTACTATCAATTTTTGTACCAGTCAGTTCCGATTTGAAGGCTTCCATAATAGAGTGGTACTTCGCTTTATCGATATTACTAGAAGCAAATAAAACAATAAACAAGGCTAATAAAAGTGTTAAAATGTCAGCATATGGAATCAACCAAGATTCACTAATATGCTCTTCATGATCTTCTTCAAATCTATCACGCCGTTTTTTCATGTAGGTCTTCCTCTATTTTATTCTCATACTTTTTGCGTTCGTTTGGAGAAATATAAACCGTTAATTTCTTCTCTAAAGAACTTGGTGAAATCCCTTGATAGATGGCCAACAAACCGTCTATCGTCAAAAGCTTTAATTCTTGTTCTTTTTTAGAAAGACGTTTTAGCTTATTAGCTAATGGGTGCCACAGGACATAGCCTGAAAAAATACCTAACAAGGTTGCAATAAAAGCAGCTGAAATCGAATGTCCTATTTTATCCACATTAGTAATATTTCCAAGTGAAGCTACTAGTCCAATTACCGCTCCAAGTACGCCAAGTGTTGGGGCATAAGTTCCAGCTTGGGTAAAAATTAGTGCACCTGTTTTGTGGCGCATGTCAATGGCTGCGACCTCATCTAATAAGACCTCTTCAATGAACCCAACATCATAACCGTCAATTATTAGTTCGAGTCCTTTTTTAAAGAATGGGTCATTTGTATTTGTGGAAATTTCCTCGAGCGCAAGAATTCCTTCTTTTTTGGCAATTTCCGCACATGATACTAAATTTGAAATTTGCTCTGCCTTAGAAGGAAGTTTTGGTTCAAACAGGGCGATTTTGATCAATTTAGGAAAATGTTTGAGTTCACTAAATGGGAAAGCAACCAAGATTGAAGCCGCTGTTCCTCCGAAAATAACTAAGTATGCCGCTGGATTATTTAATGCTGATAGTGAAGCTCCTTTCAAAACCATTCCGAATCCGACTGCTACTAGTGCTAACAAAATTCCAATAATACTAGACATCATTTTCTCCTTTTAGTGTATTTTATATAATTTAATAATCTTATTGTACGTCACAAGGCAAAATTCGACAATAATGTTTTTATTTTGTTTGATTCCTTATTTACGGAAGGAACTTATTCCATTGACTAAAATCGATTGTGTCAACTTTTTGCAAATCGGGCAATACATAAAAAAAATGGCCGATTCTTAAAGTAGGAAAGGTGTTTGCTGATAAAAGACAGTTCCGTATCTAATTTAACAAAAAACTACATATGGATAATTTAGACGTATAATTTTCATTTGACGCGAATCTATTTATCCAGTAATTTTATACTAACAAAGGAGAACTTTAAGCATAAAAATAAGACCTCTATATATATTGGTTGACAGAGGAAGTAAAAGGTGATGAATATGCAAGATAACGGACTGGTAAAATTAAGCCAAATCATTTATGACTATTGTGGACTGCGATACGCCGATCGGCTTCCCACTCTAAAAGAAAAAGTTTCAAAACGGGTGTTGGAACTTGGCCTCTCGCACTGGGAATATTGTCAATACTTGAAAATGTCACCCGGAGAATGGGATGTAATTGTCGAGTTATTAACAATTAATGAAACATATTTCTATCGGGAAGAGAACCAATTAACTGAGTGTTGTTCTTATGTATTGTCACTTATTAAAAGAAAAAATAAAAATCGCCCTATACGAATATGGAGTGCAGCCTGTTCTAGTGGAGAGGAACCCTATTCCTTGGCCATGTTAATTCAGGAAACGGGGCAATTTCTGCCTGGATCGATAGAAATTATTGCAACGGATATTAACAAAAAGGTTCTTCAAAAAGCTGAAATGGGATGGTACCATCATGGGTCGTTTGCATTTCGAAGGACACCTGAAAATCTATTGAAGAAATATTTCACAGATGAAGACGGGGGACACCAAATCAAACCATCCATTCAAAAAATGGTACAATTTCAGTATTTAAATCTCCTTGAACAAGATAAAATATTTCAACTTGGTGAGGTTGATATTATTTTTTGTAGAAATGTTTTGATCTATTTTGATCACGATACAACCAAACGGGTTATCCGAAGTTTACATCAAAATTTAGCAGATGGAGGGTACTTGTTTCTTGGCCACGCTGAATCCATTACGGATATGACCTTGGGGTTTAAAAAAGTGGACTCCGATAAGACTTTTTATTACCGAAAGGAATTTGATCAAAATGAGACAGTACAGTGTATTAGTGGTTGATGACTCTGCCTTTATGAGAAGGGCTATTAGCCATATGCTGGAAGAGGACCCGCAATTTTATGTAATTGGCATTGCAAGGAACGGGGTCGAAGCTGTAGAAAAGGTACAACGATTAAAGCCAGATCTTGTTACCATGGATGTAGAGATGCCGAAAATGAATGGCTTGAAAGCATTGGAGCAAATTATGCAAACTTCCCCAGTTTCAGTGGTTATGTTAAGCTCTCGAACCGGAGAAGGAGCGAAGGAAACTCTACATGCTCTTGAACTTGGAGCAGTTGATTTCTTTTTAAAAGAAAATCTTATTCGGGATCAGAGTGGCGTAGATCATACGAATGAATTTTTACAGCGATTAAAGGGTATTGTGGAAGCCAAACTTCCGCGTGTAGCCGTTTCTTCGGTTCACCCGCAACGAAAACACGTAAGAAAAATGAATCGCCAGAATACCGATCTCATTTTCATCGGTTGTTCCACTGGAGGGCCTTCTGCCTTACAAACAATTCTCCCTTGTTTTCCAGCGGATTTACCGATTCCCATTGTCGTTGCCCAACATATGCCACCGGGTTTTACTAAACCTTTGGCTGAGAGGTTTAATAGCTTGTGTCAACTGAATGTTAAAGAAGCAGAAAATGGACAAGTCGTCCAGGAAGGGACAATTTATATAGCCCCATCTGGTTATCAAACCAGGTTTGATAAAAAAAACGATGGCACTGTGATTTTCAAAGTGGATAACGATGTAGGTGTGGAAGCTTTATACAAGCCTTCCATTGACATAACGCTTAAATCAGCAGCGCCTATTTTCACTGATCGACTATTATCTGTGATCTTAACGGGTATGGGTGTTGACGGGATGCAAGGATGTGGATTAGTGAAAAAATATCATGGAAATGTGTTTGTGGAGGCAGAGGATTCCTGTATTGTGTATGGAATGCCCAAAGCGGTTTTAGAAGCAGGATATGCAGATGGTCAATATGTGCTTTCACAAATGTATCAAGAAATTATGTCCTTTATTTAATCATTAGGGGAGCGAGTTTATAAGGATACAGCTTCAATAATCAATTTCTTTCACAAACACTATTTTATAAAAATACTTGCAGTGATAAAAAAATATCAAAAACTATCAAACAAAAATTTACTAGATAATTACTATTGTGTTAAAATGATACTATTAGTATTAAAATTACCAACACCATAAACATAATAAATAATAACTTCTTTTGACAGTAAAATAATCAAAAATTATTTGTAAGAAAAGTGAATAAAAATTTGGTAGCCTCTAAAAAACTCATGACGTAACCGGGTCTATGAGTTATAATGTAAGGTAATCGTGATGATTTATCTAAATGAAAGGAGGAAAGCTGTTTGGATGTTGCCCAAATTCAAATCAAAATAACTCAAACAAATCGATTAGATGAAGGAAAACCAAAGTCAACTTCACAAACTGAAGATTCAGTGAACTCTTTCGATCAGATATTAGCTATGTTTAATTTTGGGGGTAATTCACCAAAATCAGACTCGCTTACAGGACTATCTTCTGTGCAAAACGGTTCAGTTAAGGAGAAAGGCGATCAAATTGATTCGACAAATATCAATAAAGAAGATTGGCTGCAATTAGACGCCATTTTGACATCGTTGCTTGCAGTAATCCAGCAAGTACAAGTACCAAATGTACAAGCAAACGAGTCACTTCCACCGGGTGATTCCACTATGTTAAGTCCTCAGCAATTGATCACTGCCGATGTTAGGAGTTCATTTGCCCAGTGGTTCCCAGAGGAAGAAGGATTCAATCAAACAACAACTATTAACACTAGTCAACTAATCCAGGGATTAGCACAGCTAATGTCTGAATTAAGTTCACTAGAAAAGCAAAAATCGTTGGAAATCCCTAGTAATATAAAGGATAAACTCCAAATGATTTTGGATGAAATAAAAACTGAGAATAACATTGATGGAACAACACTACATAACGTCCAATTACAAAAAAATGAGTTGTTTTCAGGTGAAAAAAAACAAGATCCTGGTATTGTAAAACCATGGTTGAGCTTGGATAAAAATAAAGTGATGCTTTCATTCGGACCCAACCCTGGAACAAGTATACAAGAGAGCAGTAATTTGGTCCGAGATCCATTATCTAAACAGGTGGAAGACCTAACAAGATTTAATGGGCTGACGATAATGGGGAATCATCAGTTGCAAGCACCTGAGGATTCAATTGTGCCTAAGACTGTATCTCCCTCCCCACTTCTTCAAGTTTCAGAATTTGCTCCAGAAGTGAGTGAATGGATCAGTCGTAACATGAGGATTACTAACGGTCAGCCAGGAAGTACTGAAGTTAAATTCTCATTGTTTCCTGAACATTTAGGCCATATTGAGATAAAAATTTCTTCCCAACAGGGACTTGTTTCGGCACAAATTTTGACGGACACTTTAATGGCGAAAGAAGCTTTAGAAGGTCAACTTCAGCAGCTCAGACAGTCTTTATTGCAACAAGGTGTAGTAGTTCAAAAACTTGATATCGTACAGCAAACACCAGTATCCAATGACTTGAATCATGCAAACCTTTCCTTTTCTCAAGGTGGATCCAGTTCATCCCAAGAACAACGAACCTTTAATTCCAAACAGGATGAATCAAAAATACAAATGGATGATGATCAAACGGAAATTGAGAAAGAGACGTTAGCGATCACATACGGGGGAGCAGCCCCAAAGACTGCTTCAAGTATCGATTTCACGGCATAGGAAGGAGTCAAGGTTAATGAGCAATTTTGTGGACATAACCAATGTTCCTAATAGCAATTCAACATTTAATAATGTCAAACCTTTTGAGCAAAAAAGTATCCTAGGAAAAGATGATTTTCTACGGATTCTTGTAACACAGCTAGCAAATCAAGATCCTTCTAGCCCACTTCAGGATAAAGATTTTATTGCACAAATGGCAACTTTTAGTTCCTTGGAACAAATGACGAATTTAAATACTGCTTTTGGGAAATTTGCTAAGAGCCAAATCAATCAGTATACGGCTGCGATTGGTAAAGAGATAAGTTGGACACCAGCAGGAGCAAAATCCCCAGTAACCGGTGTGGTAAATGGAGTATCTTCTCAAGATGGAAACTATTTTTACTTGGTCGGGAATGAAAAAGTTCCAATTAGTCAGGTGACTGAAATTAAGGAAGTCAAACCTGAATCAAAATAATTTTATTAAAAATAAGAGAATAGGGAGGAAAATAATATGTTAAAGTCACTTTACTCTGGGATTTCGGGAATGAAAGGGTTTCAAACTAAACTTGATGTAATTGGAAATAATGTTGCCAATGTCAATACGGTAGGATTTAAAAAAGGCCGTGTCATATTTCAAGATATCATCAATCAAAATATCGCAGGTGCTACCGCACCAACTAATCAAAGTGGTGGGGTTAATCCAAAACAAATTGGTCTTGGATCAAAAATAGCATCTATCGATACGATTCATACAGCAGGAAGCCCGATGACAACTAATGTTGGAACAGATTTAGCAATTGATAGAGAAAATACATTTTTTGTTGTTACCCCAGATAATCCAAATGATAAAAATGGTGCGAGCTATTTAACAAAAGCAGGTAATTTCACAAGGGATGCGAATGGGAATCTAGTCAACTCTAATGGGTATTTTGTTTCAGGGGTTTATGGGACTGCGAGTCCAAAGGATAAAGTAGCAATTAATATTACAGATTATACTGCCCCTGATCCGGCTGATCCTACTAAAACTATAACATTAAAATTTACATCCTATTCGATCGACGAAAATGGTTATATTAATGTGAATGATGAAGCAGGACATAGTGGGAAATTAGCATTTGATGGAACGAAATATTATTTAAACTCGGACACAACACAACCAGATAATGACATCTCTTTAGCAACTGCTGTTGTTTCCAACCCAGGTGGCTTAAAAAAGGTCGGTAATACAATGTTTGAGGTAACTGGAAATGCTGAAGCAGGTGGAAAAGTGACAATTGATCGTATTCAGAACAATAGTGGCGGTACAATCATATCCGGTATTTTAGAAATGTCAAACGTCGATTTAACAGAAGAATTTACTGAGATGATAGTTGCGCAACGTGGCTTCCAAGCAAATGCTAGAACAATAACCACTTCGGATTCGATTTTGGAAGAAGTTGTGAATTTAAAACGATAGAATTTGTATAGGTTGGAGATAATTATTGTTTAAAAATATACAAAAAAAACGATTCAATAACTCAGGGAAGAGTTAGGGGGATGCCCTTTGGCGGAAATATTATCGCAACAAGAAATCGATGCCCTCTTATCAGCCTTAAATAATGGCGAATTGCAAGCATCCGATGTAACAGAGGAGAAAGAAAAAGTAAAAGTATATGATTTCAAACGAGCGATGCGGTATTCCAAGGAGCAACTACGTAGCATTACGAGAATACATGAGAATTTTACCCGATTGCTGACATCCTATCTTTCAGCTCAACTAAGAACGTTCGTTCAAATTGAAATCGATCTCGTAGATCAAGTGAACTACCAAGAATTTATCGCGTCCATCCCCTCGCGTACGATTTTGAACGTCTTTGAAGTGAAACCGATGGATGAAAAAATGGTTATGGAAATTAATCCTCAAGTGGCCTACGCAATCTTAGAACGTTTGCTAGGAGGGCAAGGGGATCCGTCTACTCGAAACGGAACATTAACAGAAATCGAAACGGTGCTCATGCAAAAGATTTTTACTCGTGCGTTTGATATGTATCAAGAAGTATGGAAAAATATCGAAAATATTAAAGTAAAATGGGAAGCGATTGAATCCAATCCGCAATTTATTCAAATCGCCTCCCCAAATGAAACGGTAATTATCATTGCTCTCCGTACTACAATCGGAGAAGTTACAGGTCGGATGACGCTATGTTTACCGCATTTAATCGTGGAACCAGTGCTGCCAAAATTATCTACGCATCAATGGCTTTCTTCCATGTCTAAAACTAACGTTCCTCAACAGGATAAATTAAAGCAAAACCTAGAACCGGTGCCTGTTCCATTGATTGCTGAAATAGGGAAAGCAACCTTACAGGTTTCAGATTTATTCAACCTCCAAATTGGAGATGTGATAGGAATTGAAACAGGGAAACTACAAGTCAAAGTAGGTCGCTTGACAAGATTTTTGGGCAACCCCGGCATTCAAAAAGGGCATTACGCTGTCCAAATTGATCAAGTAATCCAAACGGAAGGAGATGGTCTATAAGATGGGCGATGGTTTATTATCTCAAGAAGAGATCAATGCACTGTTCAATCAAACAGATACAAAACGAGCTATATCTATCGATGATTTTTTGAGTTCCATGGAGAAAGATGCATTAGGAGAAATTGGTAATATTTCTTTAGGAAGTTCTACTACGGCTCTCTCCACTCTTTTAAATCAAAGGGTAGAAATTACTACCCCTACAATGTCCGTTATTGAGCGGGATCGAATGGAAGAGGGAATAGAGCAAAAGAATGTGGCCGTGCACGTGGATTATACGGAAGGTATCCGCGGAAAAAATCTGTTAATGATTAAAGAAGATGATGCGAAAATCATTGCTGATTTGATGATGGGCGGTGATGGTACTGGGGTGGACCTTGAACTTACGGAATTGCATCTAAGTGCCGTTCAAGAAGCTATGAATCAGATGATGGGGTCAGCAGCTACATCTATGTCGACTTTGTTTAAACAAAAAGTGGATATTTCGCCACCGTCTATTGATGTACTCGGTTTTCCACCAAAAAAATTAGAACACTTGGAGGATGACATTATTATCGAGGTTTCCTTCAGTTTAAAGGTTGGCAACCTCATAGATTCCAATATGATACAGTTAATTCCTCTATCATTCGGTAAGGAAATGATCAATAAAATTCTTTTTCAGGAAGGTTCAGTCGTGAAAAATTCGGTTTTGGAGGAAGCAGTAGTTGCTCCCAATCAGGAAGCGGATACCACAACCGCACCCACTTCGAGGTTCGATGGAAGGTCGGTTCCACAAAAACCAACACAGAATTCGGCAAATGCTACAGTACAAAAAGTCGAATATGCGAGTTTCTCAGAGACACCAGTTGCCAGTGGAACCAGTTCTGGTGTAGGCAATATCGACATGTTATTTGATATTCCATTGGGAATTACGGTGGAGTTAGGGCGTACGGAAATGCAAATCCGCAAAATCCTTGAATTGGGGCCGGGAGCTGTAATTCAATTGGATAAATTGGCAGGAGAACCTGTTGATATACTTGCTAACCACAAGTTAATAGCCAAAGGGGAAGTGGTCGTGATCGAGGAAAACTTTGGTGTACGTATCACAGACATTATTAGCCCTATCGATCGTCTAACCAAAATGACCAAGTAAATATCAACAATGAATATTGGAGGAGCAAATATGTCAAGGGTATTAATCGTTGATGATGCAGCTTTTATGCGCATGATGTTAAAAGATATTTTAAACAAGAATGGACTGGAAGTTGTTGGAGAAGCAGTGAATGGTGCAGATGCTATAGAAAAATATCGTGAACTACAGCCCGATGTAGTGACGATGGACATAACGATGCCTGAAATGGATGGAATTACGTCTGTTAAGGAGATAATAGCAATTTATCCACAAGCTAAGATTATTATGTGTTCGGCTATGGGACAACAACCGATGGTATTAGAGGCGATTCAATCGGGTGCGAAAGATTTTATTGTGAAACCTTTCCAAGCAGATCGGGTAATTGACTCGATCACTAAAGTGTTAGGAATTTAGATTTACCCTCGAATTCTTTGCTTAACATTATTAAGTAAAAAACACAAAAAGGGGGGAGACATTTGGGTACACCACAATTGACTAATTGTCCAAAATGCGGGAAGCTCTTCCTACGCATAAGAAATATTTGTGACGTCTGTTATAAAAAACAAGAAGATGATTTTTTGAAGGCTGCCGCTTACTTGCGGGATCATACTGGAATCACGCTTCAAGAATTAAGCGAAGCAACTGATGTCTCGGTTACTCAAATCCGTCAATTTATTTGGGCAGGTCGAATCCTGGTGGATAACTTCCCTAACCTATCATATCCTTGCGAATCGTGTAGAAATATGATTCAAAAAGGGAGAAAATGCTCAAGCTGTATGGATACTCTTAATAGGTTAGCTAATCAAGTTGGGATTAAAGAAGAAAATGAAAAAAGAGATCCAAGCCAGGAACGTGATGGTATAGCTGGTGGTTATATATCTCATTATTTAAAAGAAAAAAGCGAGAAGTGATCGTGTCAGGTCACCCTCGCTTTTTCTATTGATTCAGAATTATTCAGACAAAAACTATTTTTGATAGAAAAGAAACGCCTCTCAAACCACCTAACATATTCAAAAAAATTCAAATATGAAACAAAAAATCAAAAACGAATCAAAAAGAACTGTTTAAAATGTAAAAAATTATGCTAATATGAGGTGAATATATTTTTTTCATACATAATTTTTTTGGCTTTTTAAACAATCTACTTGCTTATTCCACTTGGGGAAATCCTTGGCAACGAAGAGGGGAATGATAATTTTTAAATCCAATCAGTTTTTTTATAGGAAGGATGAAACTTCTCACTAATAATGATATTAAATT
The DNA here is from genome assembly GCF_031988165.1 of Neobacillus sp. Classification (NCBI taxonomy): domain Bacteria; kingdom Bacillati; phylum Bacillota; class Bacilli; order Caryophanales; family Bacillaceae; genus Neobacillus; species Neobacillus sp. The sequence goes on along the minus strand of NZ_DALZYO010000058.1, from coordinate 3,388 downwards.
ATTTGAAGCTGAAATAGGAGAGGGAAAATATGTTGAGAAATGTGTCAATGAATGTGAAACAATGGGGTAGTTATATCATTGTTATATTATTTTTTGTGGTTGTAACCGATGTTTCTTACAATAATGTAAACCATCTAAGAGATCAAACTCAAAATATAGGAAAAAAAGATGTGCCGAAGATTGTATTAGTAGGAACCTTAAAAGAAGAGTTTACACGTATTCGTTTAAATACAACCAAGCAAGCATTGGAGCACAACTCAGTAGATAAAACAAAAATGGAAAATTTAGTAAATGAAGACATTGCAAATGTAAGAAAGAATATAAAGGCATTGGATCTACTTAACCAATCTGAACAAGATCAAAAATTATTATCAGACTTTAACAAAAACTTTGAAGAATATGTTGGTGTTCTTCCATCATTCTTCGAAAAATCTAGAAGGAACAATTATGATTCAATACATACACAAATAGAGTTAATGACACCTCTTGCAGAAAAAACAGTCACTTCGCTTGATAATCTCTATATGGGTGCCCAAAAAAATGCCAAGGCGACCCTCAAAGATTCCGATGAAGATTCAAATAGGTTTAATTATGAAATATTAATTCTCTCAGTTATCGCTTCTCTCTTTAGCGTCTTTATTGCCTTCTTTATGACTAGACTCATTAGAAGTGCTGTCAATAGGGTAGTAAAAAATGTTGAAATTACCACGAATTCTGTTACAGAAATTAATAATTCGATTAATAAAACCACCACCAGTTCACATGAATTAGATGCATCTATGAATAATGCAAACGGTTCTGTTAGTGAACTTGTTGCCTCTATACAACAGGTTGCAGGGACCACCAATTTAACGGCAAATGGAGTAGATGAAATCTCTGCAGCGATTGAACAAATGAGTTCAACTATTAATTTAGTGGCAGAAAGTGCAAGTCATTTAGATAATTCTGCTGAAGAAACATCAGCTGCAATACAAGAAATGATGGCTTCTATCGAACAAGTGGCTGGTAATTCAGGTAATGTGGGCGCTAGTGTGGAACAAATCACCTTAGCAATTGAATTAATGAGCAAGTCCATCAATGGGGTTAGCAAAAATGCGATTAATTTGTGCCAAACTGCTGAACAATCTTCCGAAACGGTAGAGGAAATGGTTGTTTCAATTAAGAAAGTTGCTGACAGTGCACAAATCGTTAACCAACTTAGCAACACTGTTATGAATGATGCTCATGAAGGAACAATTTCTTTGAATGAAACATTAAATGGAATGAAAGAAATTTCTCAGGTTATTAACCAAACAAGTGATGTGATGGGAAACCTAGAAAAAAGTTCTAAAGAAATCGGCAGCATTATCGAAGTCATCGATGATATCGCCGATCAAACCAATCTATTGGCCCTAAATGCCGCAATTGAAGCAGCACGTGCGGGAGATCAAGGAAAAGGATTTGCGGTAGTTGCAGAAGAAGTACGAAAACTAGCTGAACGATCTGCTATGGCAACCAATCAAATTGCTCTCCTAATTAAAGGAATTCAAAATGAGACGGCGATTGCCCTCAACTCTATCAAAGATGGTGCTCATAAGGTTACCATTGGGAATCAATTGGCGGAAAAAACGAATCAAGCAATCATGAAAATTTCTGCTGGTATCGCCCAAGTTACAGAGGAAATGAATCAAATTGCCAATGCAACGGAAGAACAAACGAAGAATAGCGAATTTATCATAAAAGTGGTAGAGAATGTGACGGAGCAAGCAACAGAAATGAGATATTCTACAAATGAACAATCGATAACGGCTGAAGAAATCGTAGTTGGCATAACCAACACAAAAAAACAGGTTCAACAAATTAGCATGGCAACGGCCGAACAAGCAAAAGGCAGTCATGCGATCGTTAATGCAGTAGAAAATGTCACAAACCAATCCAGTTCTGTAACAAACGCCACAAAGGAACAGGCCCTTACTGCCGAAGAAATCGTCCGCAATATTAGTAGTATTAAAGAAATGGTCCAACAAATGATGATTGCCACGAATGACCAAGCAAGATATGGTCAAGAAATCGCGTTAGAGGTTGGAAATGTTAAGAAACAAACAGAAGAATTAAATGCTAGCATAGAAACGCAAACTAAAGAAGTGGACGAAGTGGTACATGCAATCAATGATGTAAATTCCCAAATAATAAAACTAAAATAATTCATTTCAAGGATAAACGCTTTCGCAAAAATTGTGGAGGCGTTTTATGCTTTTACCCCTTAAAAAGGTATTCTTAATAAAATATTTTTTGATTGATAAAAAATCTTATATCAAAATCATTGTTGATCTTGCGGAAAATATTCAAAAGTAAAAACTATCAAAAAAATTTGGATAAAAAGTCAAAAATTATGCTAAGATGAGGTATATATCGAGAAATTGCAAAAAGTAAAATTATTCTGAACGGGGGAGAGCGTAAATAATGTTTCGTAAAAAGTCATGGAAGGTATTAAGTAAAGCATCAAGTAAGGCATTTAGTAGAGTAATGAATAGGTTGTCTATGAATGTGAAACAATGGGGTAGTTATATCACCATCCTATTATTTTTAGGATCTATAACTTTTGTTTCTTACAATAATATTAACCATTTAAATAATCAAATGCTTTATTTAGGAAATACACAAGTACCTAAAATTGAAATAATAGGAAATTTAAAACAAGAGGTGACTAATGTTCGTTTATATGCAGCTAAGCACGCATTTGAACAAAATGAAGGAGATAAAGCAAAGTTAGAGAAATTTATTAATGGTGACATCGAAAAAGTAAGAAAAAACATAGATGGGATAGAGAAACTAAATCTTGATGCAGAAAATAAAAAAAATTTAACAGCGTTCCGTAAAAACTTTGAAAAATTGGTTTCCTATATCCCTTCTTTCTATGAACAGTCTAGAAGAAATGATTATGATTCAGCAAAATCACAGATGGCTATATTGGCAAACTATGAAGGGAACACCATCGTTTCGTTGAATCAATTGGCTATAAGTATTCAAAAAGATAATAAGGATATTCTTACAGAATCTGCAAAACAAGCGACTAGCTCGACAAAACAGATCATTGTCTTTTCCATTGTGGCCATGATGTTTAGCATAGGTATTTCATTTTTTATGACTAAACTCATTCGTCGCGCCGTTTTTAGAGTTGTTAATAATGTTGATACCACCACTAAATCGGTTACTGAAATTAAAAGGTCAATTGATAAAACCGCTATTAGTGCACATGAATTGGATGCCTCTATGAACAAAGCAAACGATTCGGTAAGTGAACTCGTTGCCTCGATTCAACAGGTAGCAGGGACCACTAATGTAACCGCTTCCGGTGTGGATGAAATCTCAGCTGCAGTGGAACAAATGAGTGCTTCTATTAATTTGG
>NZ_DALZYO010000057.1:3590-25407 GCF_031988165.1 Neobacillus sp. | reverse complement strand
GGGGATTAAAGAATGCAAGTGAACAGGCTCTCCTTACAGCAGCCTGCCAAAATATTAAAAAGATTGCAACACACTTAGCCAGGTTAGAAAAAGTGTGTGGCAATTCTTTAGGTTGATTTGCCACCCTGTTGATTGGAGCGGAGGGCACTCGACTCCTGCGGGATAGAGAGGTCACGGGAGACCCCGCAGGCGCCTATAGCGCCGAGGAGGCTCCCGGACCTCCCCGCGGAAAGCGAGTGCCCGGAGCGGAAATCAACAGGCCAGTTAGCAGGGCCAATCCATTATTATTATTTTAATGGTAAATCAAGTCTAACTAAGTCTTCATAGGACTCTCTTTTTACAACCAAAATGGCTTTGCCTTTTTCAACAAAAACAACGGCTGGGCGAGGTAAACGGTTATAGTTGTTAGACATGGAATAGCCGTAAGCACCCGTGCAAAATACCGCAAGAATATCTTCTTTACCAGCTTCAGGCAAAGGTAAATCCCATATCAGCATATCTCCTGATTCGCAGCATTTCCCAGCAATCGACACCGTCTCACTTGTTCGGGCAAACGGTTTATTGGCAAGGACCGCCTCATATTTGGCTTGATAAAGAGCAGGCCGAATATTATCACTCATTCCACCATCAATAGCTAAATACTTCCTTACCCCTGGAACTTCTTTGGAAGATCCAACTTGATAAAGGGTGATACCCGCATCACCGACAAGTGAGCGCCCAGGTTCAATCCATATTTCTGGCATTTTTAAAGCAAATTGCTCTGTCAATATTTTAACTTCCCTAATAATTTCACTCACATATTGAGAAGGTGGTTTTGGTTCATCTTCTTTTGTATAACGGATGCCAAAGCCGCCTCCCAAGTTTAATACCTTTGCTTCGAAGCCAAGCTCATTTTTCCATCCTGCCATTTGTTCCACTATTTTCTTTGCAGCCAGTAAAAAACCGGTGGTTTCAAATATTTGTGAACCAATGTGGCAGTGTAAACCAAGAACGTCAAAACAGTCAAATTGAAGAGCTGTTTTTAATGCTGCTTCTGCTTGACCATTTTGAAGGTCAAAACCAAATTTCGAATCTTCTTGACCGGTTAAAATGTAATCATGTGTATGTGCTTCAATTCCCGGAGTAACCCGTAAGAGAATGTTGACGTTAACATTTTTCTTATGGCAAATCGTTTTCAATAGCTCCATTTCGAAAAAATTATCCACAACAATGCAGCCAATTCCGTTGTCCAAGGCCATTTCTAATTCTTCTCTGCTTTTATTATTTCCATGAAAATGAATTCTCTCAGACGGGAAGCCCGCAGCTAATGCTGTATACAATTCACCGCCAGAAACAACGTCAAGTGATAACCCTTCCTCGTTAGCAAGCTGCACCATTGCTACAGTTGAAAAAGCTTTGCTTGCGTAGGCGACTTGAGACTTTATGTTTTGTTCTTCAAATGCCTGTTTAAATCCCTGCGCTCTTTCTCTCATTAATGCCACGTCATAAACATATAGGGGAGTTCCAAAATCTCGAGTTAATTCTACAGCATCGACTCCGCCTATTTCTAAATGTCCATTTTTATTAATGGCTGTTGTTCCGTAAAAATGCATTCCCTTCCCTCTCTCCGTAATGACACTCAGTCATAAAAGATAGTAAATAAATAATAGACAGAATCTGCAAAAGAAACTGCCTATTTAAAATCCTTTATTCCTTTATTTAATTAAAAATACTTTAGCATAACAAAAAAAAAACCGCAATAAATTCTTATTTTTTATCCAGCATTAACGGGAAGTAAGATCCGACTTTAAGACTTTGATAGAACTAAAAATGATAAGGTGCAGGATCAACTGCCCGTAAAAGCCCGATTGGTTCAACTAACAATCAATGTAGAGTGCCCCCCCCACTGAATGAAGTTTCACCTTATCCTTTAGGTGGCTGCCGGAAGCGGTTTCTCGGATGAACAATACTAGGTCTTAAAAATGAACCCGGAATTGCTCTGCGGAAGACAATCTGTAAAAATCCTTTTGGCTCAAAAGGGAGAAATGGCCATAAATACGGTGTATTAAGGGCACGCATGTGAACAAGAAAGAGAAACAACAGGGTACTGCCTATGACAAAACCAGGGGTATGGAATGCCGCTACCAATAACAATAGAGTCATTCTAGAAATCTTATTTGCCACACCTAACTCATAGCTTGGAGTAGTAAATGTACCAATACCGGCTACTGCAACATAAAGGATAACCTCTGGAACAAACAACCCTACATCAATCGTAATTTGTCCAATCAATACTGCAGCAATTAGACCCATTGCTGTTGATAAAGGAGTTGGAGTATGAATGGCGGCCATTCGTAAGAATTCTATTCCAAAATCAGCTAAAATTAATTGAACAACAACTGGAATATTCGTTTGTTCATTTGGACCAATAAATGAAAGTTTTTCCGGTAACATGGAGGGCTCTAAAACGAACAGCATCCATAATGGAAGTAAAAATATCGACGTTAAAACACCTAAAAAACGAGTCCAGCGTACAAAAGTTCCTGATGCCGGTGATTCCCTAAACTCTTCCGCGTGCTGGACATGATGAAAATATGTAGTTGGGGTGATAATCACACTTGGAGAAGTGTCACAATAAATAATAACATGCCCTTCTAATATATGTGCTACTGCTACATCTGCTCGTTCTGTATATCTTACAATTGGAAAAGGATTCCATCCCTGTTTTACAATAAATTCTTCAATCGTTTTATCTGCCATCGGGATTCCATCAACATCGATGGCTTTTAGTTCTTTCCTTAGTATATTCAATAAATCTGCATCGGCGACATCTTCTAAGTAACCTAAGGCTACATCTGTTTTTGAACGCCTGCCCACCTTAAGCATCTCAAAACGAAGCCGGCCGTCACGAATCCTCCTTCTTGTTAAACCAGTATTTATAATAATATTTTCAACAAACCCATCCCGGGCTCCTCTAACTACCTTTTCTGTATCCGGTTCTTGGGGCGCTCGCCCTGGATAGCTTCTAACATCAACTACAAGAGCGATGTTTTGTCCTTCCATTACAACAGCGATTAAACCAGACAGGACCTGATCGACCACTTTATCAAGCGTTTTTACTTGTTCGACAGATTGATTAACAAGTCGATTATAAATGATCTTAAATAGGTCAGTTGATAATTTTTCATGATCATTGATGTCTACTAATTCTTCAATAAGTTGAATAATAAAACGGGTATCACATAATCCATTTACATAGTAAATGTGAACATCTTTTTTAAGAATCTTTAATTTCCTGACTCCTAGATCAAAACTTATTCCAAGCCCCGCACGTTGTTTCATATAATTTTCAATTTCATTCACGGATTTGGGGATTGGCCATTTTTGGTCCTGTATTTCTGTCATAAAAACCACTCCTTTCAAGTATTAGCTGGACCGCTTTTTTCGTTATTGGTGAACCGATTTTATAGGAGTCATGCCTCGCCATTTTTCCTATGTCACCAACTCCTACGATAATAGGTACGTCCAATTCATCAAGGCAGTATACGGTATCTCCATTTATTCTCCCGATTTCCAGTTCTGGGATTCCAAATTTATCGACACCATATGGAGTTAACTCTCCATTTCGGTCGATACCTACATCAATTTTTGACCATTCCTCATGTCTTGATTTTGCCGCTACTGCTATGACACCTAATACCTCGATATCCTCGTGCAATGCAACATATTTTAAGGCATTTTCACCAGCACCCTCACCTACAATGCCACTATCATCAAACATCACCAATACAGGATCATGCGGAGTTTTTTTTATTAATTTAACGAGTTCTGGACCAGTTAATTTTGACGGATTACTTTGTGAACTAGAGATACATCGTCCTCCAATCTCATATGCCACATGCTCAATCGCCTTTTTGGCGTATTCATCACCATCAGTAACTAAAATTACTCGTCTCCGAATACTCATCCTTTTATGTCCTTTCCATCGCGAAGAATTTTTTATTGGTGGACAAAATAAAGCCATTGAAAAATCGAGCCGAGAATTTTCCCTAGAACGATTGCTGTAATTAGGATGACAATTTCTCCATCCAGTCGAATCCTTCTGGCAAGAATCGGCAGTACATTTAAAACCTCCGTAAGAGCGGCTGCCAGCATCCCTACAAAAATCCCGCCCGTGATTCCTAATAATGGGACCAATAAATAAGGTGAAATATTTAAAACAGGGTCTCTTAGGCTTGCAAACACCCCTGTAAGTGCACCGAAGACGACTGCCCATTCATACTGTTGAATCATTTTCATTGTTTTGGTCAGCTGTGTCAGTCTTGGAATAATCCCAAGTACGGTAAGAAAAGCAACAAATCCTGAACCAACGGCCAATCCACTTGCTAAACCCAAAAAACTGACAGTGATAATTTTAATCGTCGTCATTAAGTTGTTTCATACTTTCTTTGTTTTCATGAATTATTACGTAATTATCTAAATCCATCTGATAATTAAACATTTCTACTTCAAGCGGACTGGGTTCCTCGTTTAACCGTTTCTTAAATACATGATTAAAAAATAAAATCATTCCAAGACCTAGACCAAGGGAATAGGGAATTTGAAAAAGGAATGGCTTAGCTTCTACCTTGCCCGTAATAATTGTATATATTTTTTCTTGGACACTTCGCATGCTAACATCATCATGAAAATTCATTATCGCCATGGCTGAGCCAAAGAATAAGAGAAACCATATTAAAAGAAAAAAAGGGATGGATACTCCTTTTTTCTTATTAGTCACTTCTATGATGGTTTGTGCGGGTCCAATGGTTTGAACTTCTATTTCCCCAAACCTTGTGGTGATCATATTAATGATCCTCATTACATCAATGATGACAATATTACGATCTCCTTCAGTTAATTGATAGACCATCATTGATTTTAAATGTGATAGTACGGCTTCAGGGGCAATAATTTGGGCAACATCCTTTAACAATAATTTTTCTTCCGGCTGAGCTTGAACACGATTCCGCATGCGGATGTAGATTGTTTTTTCCAAAACATTCACTTCCCACACAATGATTTCCTCGTATAAGTAGTATGGATAATTAGCCCTTATTTCATGTACAAAATGACAAAAAGGCCTGTTCTGGATAGAAAACGAAAAAACCGTACGGATTAGGGATCCATACGGTCTTTCATTTGCTGTAAAATCCTTTTTTCAAGTCTTGAAACTTGAACCTGAGATATTCCAAGCCTAAGGGCAACCTCTGATTGAGTTTGGTCCTTATAGTATCGTAAATAAACAATCAGTCTTTCCCGTTCATCCAATTCAAGAATAGCTTCTTTTAAAGCAATTTTATCAAACCATTTTCCTTCATTGCCATCATCTATTTGGTCTAATAAAGTTATCGGGTCGCCATCATTTTCATAAACTGTTTCATGAATCGATGAAGGGGTTCTGCTTGCTTCTTGTGCAAGGATGACATCCTCTGGTGTGAGCTCCAGATACTCTGAGATTTCGTTAACGGTAGGCGTTCTTCCAAATGTTTTCGATAACTCATCCTTCGCTTTCCGGATTTTGTTCCCCATCTCTTTCAATGAGCGGCTAACCTTTACAGTTCCGTCATCGCGGATAAATCGTTGGATTTCTCCAATAATCATCGGTACGGCATACGTTGAAAACTTAACATCATAGGATAGGTCAAACTTATCAACTGATTTTAATAATCCGATACAGCCGATTTGGAACAAATCATCAGGGTCATACCCCCGATTAAGAAACCGTTGGACGACAGACCAAACGAGACGCATGTTTTTTTCAACAATTAAATCTCTTGCCCCTTGATCTCCACCTTGACTCTTTTTTATGAGTTCTTTTACCTCATGATCCTTTAGAAATGTTTGATTTTTTTCGTTCTTGACCTCCACATCCATCGGCAAGTCTCCTTAATTGCAAAGCATTTTGCTGGAATTTAAATGCTTCCGTAATCTAACCTCGGTTCCTCTACCTGGCTGTGTGAGAACCTCTACCTCATCCATGAAATTCTCCATGATGGTAAAACCCATTCCGGATCGCTCTAAATCCGGCTTCGTTGTAAATAATGGCTGACGAGCTTCTTCCACATCTTTAATTCCTAATCCAGTATCTTTAATTGACATATCAATTAAGCTGTCCTCTATCGAAACATGGATATAAATAATCCCGTTTGGATCATTTTCATATCCATGGATTATCGCATTTGTGACGGCTTCAGAAACTACTGTTTTAATCTCTGTTAATTCATCCATATTCGGATCAATCTGGGCAATAAAGGCGGCAACAGTTACACGGGCAAACGACTCATTTTGACTTAAAGCACTGAACTCAAGTCTCATTTCATTCTTCATTCAGGCCACCCCCAATCTTTGCAATGCAAATTCCTCAGTCGGTTCCATTTTAATGATTTTAAATAAACCAGACATATCGAATAATCTTTGTATTGCAGGGGAAATTGCACAAACGACCATTTCTCCGTGCACCTGTTTTATTTGTTTGTATCTTCCTAAAATAACGCCCAAACCAGAGCTATCCATGAAAGAAAGGTGTTCCAGATTCAAGACAATATGACGAATATCATTTTTTTCAATAACTGCTGTCGCTTGTTCACGAAGTTCATCTGCGGTATGATGATCCAATTCACCGCTTAAGCGAATACATAAAACATCATTTTTTGTTTCTAATTCAATGTTAAGACTCACTATCCCCGGCCTCCTTATTCTGGTATAGTGAGTCAATTCGCTTCTCAAGCGGCAATTTCCTTCTATAATTACAAAACTAGTTGTATTTCGCTAAAAGTAGTTACGTACTATGACATTTCGACAATGAAAAGTGGAAGCGCCCATAAACAACGTATCGACTAACGGACTTCGGGGGATAAAATTTACTTCCCTGCTTTTGTAAACATACCAAATGAACGCTTATAAAGTATCCACCAACCTGCTTCCTTAACCTCTTTCCTCGCTACTATAGGACTTTCGAGAATAACCTTTCCGTCCTTTATTAGCTTAATACTTCCTACCTTATCCCCTTTTGAAATCGGGGCATTTAGATTTTTTTGTAAAACAATTTTTTGTTTTACATCTTCTGTCTTTTCACCTTTTTTTGTTAACAAAGAAAGTGGTTCACTAGTAACAGCTTCAACAGACTTTTCCTGCCCTTTACTTACTTTTGCCTGACCGACTGTTTGATTTCGCTTAAACATTGGATGTGTCTGGTATTGACTAAAGGCATAATTTAGCATCTTGGTCACTTGTGCATTTCTTTCCTTTGATGTCGGAGCACCAAAGACTACTGCAATCACACGCATGCCGTCTTTTTGCGCAGTGGCCGTTAAGCAGTATTTAGCTTCAGCAGTAAAACCAGTTTTTAAACCGTCCACTCCTGGGTAAAAACGCACCAATTTATTCGTGTTAACTAGCCAGAATTTTTTGTCCGTATTTTCGCGGAGGTAGGCTTCATACATACCTGTAAATTTTGTAATCTCATCATATTTAAGTAGCTCTTTAGCCATCATTGCCATATCTGATGCTGAACTAAAATGCCCACTAACAGGAAGTCCTGTCGTATTTTTAAAGAAAGTATGCTTAAGGCCTAGTTCCTTTGCTTTTTCATTCATCTTGTCAACAAAGGCTTCCTCTGACCCTGCAATTCTTTCAGCCATCGCAACAGAAGCATCATTTCCTGAGCCAATTGCAATTCCTCTTAACATCTCCTTTGTCGTCATTTCTTCACCAGGTTCAAGGAAAATTTGAGAACCACCCATAGAGGCTGCGTACTCGCTTGTACGTATTTTTTCATTCCAAGTAAGCTTTCCTTTATCAATTGCTTCCATGATCAAAAGCATGGTCATAATCTTTGTCATACTCGCTGGTGGCAGTTCTTCCTTACTATTTTTCTCGTAGAGGACTTTTCCAGTATCACGCTCTATTAAGATAGCGGATTTCACATTACTGACAACTTCAGAACTCTTCTTCTCTTCAGCAGCAAAAGCCGATGGGCTAAATAAGCATGTAAGTAATAAAGATGTCATTAATAAAGAGACAAATCGTTTCATTCACATAACCCTCCATTCTTTATAGCCTCCATTTTTTCCAAAACCACCAATCTTATACAATTTTTTCCTCTGTTTTAATAAAAAAAAGGTGTCAGGCACCATGTGAATTTTTCACATGGTGCCTGACACCCTAGACAAAATTATTTTATTCGGTTATTTCCTCGTGGACGAGGATTGGTGCTTCTATTTTTGCTGTGGAAATTTTGATATTGTCGTAAAGCTTTTGTTTTACTTCATCTACATTTTCAAAATTGCTGTAAATGGTTACTAATGATTCGCCTTTTTTGACTTGGTCGCCAATTTTCTTTCTTAAAACAAGACCTACAGCAAGATCAATGACAGATTCTTTTGTTGCTCGTCCTGCTCCTAGGATCATTGCTGCCGTTCCAACCTCATCTGCAACGATTTCTGAAACATAACCATCTTCTTTTGCTTCAAGTTCAAAGATATATTTTGCTTGTGGCATTTTAGAAGGATCGTCAACAATTGAGGCATCCCCGCCTTGAGAACTTAAAAATACTTTTAATTTATCAAGTGCAGAACCATCTTTTATGACATTTCCAAGCAGGGTACGTGCTTCTGCTAATGAATCAGCCTTTTCAGCTAAGTAAACCATGTGACTGCCAAGTGTTAAACAAAGTTCTGTTAAATCCTCCGGACCTTCACCTTTTAAGGTATCAATCGCTTCTTTCACTTCAAGCGCATTACCTATCGCATATCCAAGCGGCTGGCTCATATCGGAAATAACAGCCATGGTTCTTCTGCCAACGTTATTACCAATGCGCACCATTGCTTTGGCCAATTCTCGTGAATCATCAAGTGTCTTCATAAAGGCACCAGCGCCTGTTTTAACATCAAGAACAATTGCATCAGCACCAGCAGCAATTTTTTTACTCATGATAGAACTAGCGATAAGCGGAATGCTATCGACAGTGGCAGTTACGTCCCTTAGTGAATATAGCTTTTTATCAGCAGGTGTTAAGTTCCCACTTTGTCCAATGACCGCAATCTTATTTTTATTGACAAGATCGATAAATTCGTCATTTTCAATTTCAACATGGAAGCCTTTAACCGCTTCTAATTTATCAATGGTTCCGCCCGTATGACCTAAGCCTCGACCGGACATCTTTGCAACTGGTACATCTAGTGCAGCTACAAGTGGTCCAAGAACAAGTGTAGTAGTATCACCAACACCACCTGTTGAATGCTTATCAACTTTAATGCCCTCGATTTGCGATAAATCAATCTGATCTCCTGATTCCACCATCGCCATCGTTAAATCGGCTCTTTCTTTTTCAGTCATCCCTTTAAAAAAGATAGCCATTGTTAACGCGCTTACCTGATAATCTGGAATAGAACCATCTGTATAACCAGTAATAATAAAATTAATTTCTTCTGTTGATAATTCCTGCCCGTCACGTTTTTTCTCAATTAGGTCAACCATTCTCATTTTTATCACCACTTCGTTTTATTAATAGTCAATTTATTTCGCGATATTTTTTACAATTTCTTTAACATATGAAAGGAAGTCTGCTTTTACTTTTTCAGTTGTTTCAATAACTTCATCATGTGTTAGTGGCTGATCAAGAATTCCGGCCGCCATATTAGAAATACATGAAATACCAAGAACCTTCATTCCGCTGTGACGTGCCACAATTACTTCAGGTACCGTAGACATTCCAACGGCGTCACCACCCATAACCCGGACCATCCGTATTTCTGCTGGTGTTTCATAGACTGGTCCCGGATTACCAAAATAAACACCTTCTTTCACATTGATGTTTAAACGGTCGGCAATTTCTCTAGCAGCAGCCCGTAATTCTTTCGAATACGCTTCTGACATATCTGGGAAACGGACACCGAAATGGGAATCATTCGGGCCAATTAACGGATTGGTCCCCATATTGTTAATGTGATCTGAAATAAGCATTAAATCTCCAGGTTCAAAGCTTTCGTTTACTCCACCTGCGGCATTTGTGACGATTAACATTTCTACTCCTAGCTCTTTCATGACGCGCACTGGAAAAGTGACTTTCTCCATACTATATCCTTCATAGAAATGGAAACGGCCTTGCATAGCAACAACCTCTATACCATTTAGTAAACCAAAAACAAGTTGTCCGGCATGCCCTTCCACTGTAGATACAGGAAAATCTGGAATTTCATTGTATGGAATTTTTACTGGGTTCTCAATTTCTTCTGCAAGGACACCTAGACCTGATCCTAAAATAAGACCTAACTTAGGTGTACTAGGATATTTTTCTTTCAAAAAACCTGCTGCATTTGCAATATTTTCAAAGTTCATGCTCATTCCCCTTCCTTATTTCAGTTCATTTAAAAAGCTTTTACCGTAGTTCGGCAATTTTACATTGAAGTTTTCAGCAACGGTTGCCCCAAGGTCAGCAAAGGTTTCTCGTAAAGGAAGTTCCTTTCCTTCTACCATACTCTTTGAGTAAACAAGCAACGGAACATATTCACGTGTATGGTCGGTACCCGGCGCAACAGGATCATTTCCGTGGTCTGCTGTAATCATTAACAAGTCATCATCTTTCATTTTCGCAAACACTTCAGGCAAGCGAGCATCATATTCTTCAAGCGCATTCCCGTATCCTTCAGGGTCACGGCGATGTCCGTAAAGTGCATCAAAATCCACAAGATTTACAAAGCTGATTCCTGTAAAATCGATATCAAATGTCTCAATTAGCTTATCCATACCATCCATATTAGAAATTGTTCTCAGAGATTTCGTTACGCCTTCACCATCATAAATATCGGAAATCTTCCCAATGGCAATTACATCAAGGTCTGCATCCTTTAATTCACTCATAACAGTCCGGTCAAACGGCTTTAATGCATAATCGTGACGATTCGAAGTACGTTTAAAGTTTCCTGTTTCCCCTAAGAATGGGCGGGCAATCACACGTCCAACCATATACTTTTCATCAAGTGTTAATTCACGAGCAATTTTACAAATTTTATAGAGCTCCTCGAGTGGGACAATTTCTTCATGTGCAGCAATTTGAAGCACGGAGTCAGCTGATGTATAGACAATCAATGCCCCCGTTTTCATATGCTCTTCGCCCATCTCATCGAGAATTTCTGTACCACTGGCAGGTTTATTGCCAATAATTTTTCGACCTGTACGTTTTTCTAATTCAGAAACAAGCTCTTCTGGAAACCCTTCAGGAAACACACGGAAAGGAGTTTGAATGTTTAAACCCATAATTTCCCAGTGACCTGTCATCGTATCTTTTCCGTTAGAAGCCTCCATCATTTTTGTATAATACCCTAACGGTTTAGCTGATTTTTCAATTCCCTTGATTTCGCGTATATTGCTTAAACCCAATTTCGCCATGTTTGGCATATTTAGACCATTCATTCTCTCTGCAATATGGCCAAAGGTATCTGCCCCTTTGTCACCAAACTTTTCAGCATCAGGTGCTTCCCCAATACCAACCGAATCCATTACGATGATAAAAATCCGTTTATATGTACTTGCAACCATACAATTCTTCCTCCTTTATCAATAGAAAACGTTTGCAAATAATGAAATAATGCGCATCACTATGTTGCCCTGTTGAAATAAGATTAACCAAAAAAATGAACCTATTTGTCAGAAGTCTGACATCTCTATTTTACTAAATGTTTTCGAAATTACAAGAAAAAAGCCACCAAAATTTCAGGTAGCTTTTTGACACTTTTGTGAATGTTCCATAAAAACTACCATTCTATTAGGCTCGGGGATGAAATTTACTATAAACATCCTTTAACTTTGTTTTTGTTACATGAGTATAGATTTGTGTTGTTGATATATCTGCGTGACCTAACATTTCTTGAACTGCCCTTAAGTCAGCACCATTTTCTAATAGGTGGGTCGCAAAAGAGTGGCGAAGAGTATGTGGTGTAAGCTCTTTTGCGATCCCAGCTTCCCTAGCTAACTTTTTCAATATTTTCCAAAAACCTTGGCGGGATAGCCGTTTACCTTGATGGTTTAAAAATAAAGCATTATCCTGGTGCTTTTGGCTAACAAACTGGGGTCTGCCAACATCTAAAAAATGTTTAAGAGAATCAGCTGCTGTTCGTCCAATCGGAATAATTCGCTCTTTATTTCCTTTGCCGTGACAGCGGACAAACCCCATAGCGAGGTGGACATTATCGATATCAAGACCTATTAATTCACTAACACGGATTCCAGTCGCATAGAGGAGTTCAAGCATTGCTTTGTCCCTAATTCCGTAATGATCATTATGCTTGGGTGCATCCAAAAGTGTTTCTACTTCTTGTAAACTCAATACTTTTGGTATGGATCTTTCAAATCTTGGTGCTTCGATAAGGACAGATGGATCTTGATCTGTTGCTTTATCCCGTAATAAAAATTGATGAAACGCACGAACGGAGGCAACATGTCTTGCTATTGTTTTTGCTGATTTCCCCTGTTCTTTTAAAAAACTTAAAAAATGAACAATATGCACACGCTTTACAACATTTAATGATAGGATAGATTCCCCGGTTTTTAAATAATGAAGATAGCTTTTTAAATCTCGCTCATAGGACAGGATTGTATTCTTTGCTAAACCTTTTTCAATTATTAAGTAATCCATGAAATTCTTTACTTGTTCTTCCATCGCATTTACTCCCCATTTAAATAAAACAACATCAGCCGATCCAACAAGGAGGAACTTTTTTCATTTACTGTATTTGAAACCTTTACCGCAGATCCTTCAGGTTCATCAAAGCGATGATAATTTTGATATTCTTCAGATACCCACATGATACCATAATAAAAGAGAATCGTGCATCCAGTGAATATAATAAAAACCTTTAAGGTTTGCAGAGCTATTTTTATAAGTGAGATCATTTTGCTTCCCCCATTTTTTATTATTCTAGTAAATGGTATGCCAAATTGTACAAGGTTTATACCTAGTCATAAGGAAAAGGGGGGATTTATATAAGGAATGAAGCAAAATAAAAAGTCCTTTTCAGTAAAAGGACTTCGCAAACGTTATTCAGTTTTGTCATCCTCATTTTGTTTATCCTGGCAACGGTAACAAATCCCATGAAAGGTGAGGCGATGATCTTTTATTTTAAAATTCCATCTTCGTTCAACCACTGCTTCCACATCTTCAAGTAAATCCTCTTGAATTTCATCAACGGCACCGCATTCAATACAAACAAGATGATGGTGGAAATGGGCCGCACCTTCCTGGCGAAGATCATAACGGGAAACCCCATCACCAAAATTAATTTTATCAACAATTTTTAATTCCGTTAGCAATTCCAACGTTCGATAAACAGTTGCTAAACCAATTTCTGGCGATTTTTCTTTTACGAGGAGGTACACATCTTCCGCACTTAAATGATCCTCTTCATTTTCTAGTAAAACTCGAACGGTTGCTTCACGCTGTGGTGTTAGTTTATAACTGGCTGAATGCAACTGTTTCTTAATTCTTTCAATTCTAGTTTCCAACCTGAAGTCCCTCCCTCGCCACTGTTAATTCTCATTATAACAGATGAGAAAAGAGAGTCAAAATAAAATTATTATAAACAACAATTTATAATCTATACTATTTAATAGTTATTTTAAATTCACCGAAGTGATAATTGTTTTCATTAACCATGGTGATAGATAGGCTTCAATCCCAGATGCAACCGATATTAAAATTACAGCAGCAATCAAGGTTAAAATGTATCCCTTAAAGAACGGCATAATTGGCTGGGCATATTTTTTCATAAACTGCTTTTTAATCATTCTCAGTGAGAAGATGACTGAGAATGCAGCCATCAAAATAAACACGGGGATGGTAATCAAATTTTGTGGCATAATCGATACAAATGCTAGCATAAAACCATGCCAACCCATTTGACTTACTAGAAAACCAACCGTAAACCCGACTACCATTCCTTTTATAAACAGGAGAATAAGTATAACAGGAAGGCCGATAATAGAAATCCCCAATATCCACATAAGCCCAATAAACTTACTGTTATGGGAAAAGCTTTGCAAAAATAGATCGTTGTCTTCTGACACCTTACCATCAGAGACTTGTCCAAAAAACTGCGATAGATAGTAGAATAAATCTTCCTTCTGTGTAATGCTCATACTATTAACCACGATAGCTCCAAAGATGACTCCCATTAAAAATAAAACAACAATAAATAAAAAAATTGAGGAATGCTCACGGAAATAACTAGCGGCATCGGACTGGTACAATCGTTTTTTCATCTCACGTTTCCTCCTATTATTCTCAGGTCAGTTTATACATTCTATGCCAGTCTAGTTATTCTATGACCAATTTTAATAGATTGAATACTAAAAACCCGATAGCCTAATTCTACCGGGTTAATTTCGATTTTTTTAATCGGCGATTTTTCCGTATTTCCCCCCACCGCCAGCTGCTAGATTGACTTTCCCTTCTCTTGCCTTCATTACGAAGTCGGCGATTTTAGGTGGGACAACCTCTTTTAATGCCTCATATGGAACTTCGTGCAAAATCGCCATTTCCGACCCAAAATGATTGACTAGCTTCTCTAGTAATCTGGGTCCAAGGCCTGGAATAAATTCCAGTGGTACTTGATGAACATAGGGCGGCCGCCCTTCTGGACTTGACTCCGCTGTCTTCAGTTCAAGGATTCGATCGGCTACCCCTTTAATAATCTTTTTATTTCCGCACAGGGTGCATATTTGATCTTCTTCGACAGCTGGGTGTAAACATTCCGCACAAACGGTTTTATGATATTTACCAAGCAATGGATCAAGGCCATAATTACTGACGATTTTTCGGCCCTCTTTCTTTTTTAATGCTTTTTGCAATTCCTTAAATGTTGGTTCCTTCATCGCAATTACTTGATATTCACGGGCAATTTTCGCCAAGGAATGGGCATCAGAGTTGGTTACAAATGTATAATCGTGTAATTCTTTTATTTGATCTGCCATTTTGGTATCTGAACTTAATCCAAGTTCAATCCCATCAATCAAATTTGGGTCCAATACCTCTGTTAGTGAATGATTTACTCCTTTCCCATATAAACTTTTGAAGGGCGTGAACACATGAGCAGGAATAAAAATACCACCTAAAGCTTTTACTTTTCTTTGTAAAACGAGACCCGTTACGTAAATTCTTTGTGAACTCAATTGAATATTTTTCAAATGACCAGACAGCCACGAGGAAAACTCTTTCATAATAGAAAGGTTCGGAAAATAACAAAGCAGATGAATCGGGCCGTTGCTTTGTTCATCATAAATCTCCAATTCCGAACCAGGGATAATAGTTAAATCTCCGAATACCAAACCACCGTCCTGATGTTCAAAGACTTCTCCGCTTTCAATCAGGCTCTCCATTTCAAGAATGACTTCAGGTGAATGGCTGTCAATAATCCCCACCATATTGAGCCCTTTTTCATGTCGTGCATGTTCAATGATATTCGTAAACGTTAGCGACTTGGCACCCGTGATTTTGACCGGCTTCCCGGTCCAAGTTCGTCCGATGTGAATATGTAAGTCTACATAGTAGCGATTCATTTATTGTTCAACGCCTCTTGTAATTGTAAGTATTGAATGGCAAAAACGGTTTTCGCGTCATAAATCTTTTGTTCTTTTACATACTGAAGGGATTCTTCGAGTGTTAATTCCTCAAGATTGACAAACTCGTCTTCGTCAAGGGCTGCGGCATTTTCTTTTTTCGTTAATCCTTTTGCTAAGAACACATGGATAATTTCATCGGCAAAGCCTGGTGAAGTATAAAATGAGGTTAATAATTCTAAGCTTTCGCACTCATAACCCGTTTCTTCCTCTAATTCTCTCCGTGCACAAAGTGCAGGTGCTTCGCCTTTTTCAAGTTTTCCAGCAGGGATCTCAATAATCGTTCTTTCCAATGCTTTACGGTATTGTTCGACCATTACCACTTTGTTGTCATCAGTAATGGCTAATATTGCGACAGCACCGGGATGTTTAATAATTTCACGTTTCGCTTGTTTGCCGTTTGGCAGCTCGACATTCTGTAAGTGAAGACTGATTACTTTTCCTGTAAATATTTCTTCGCTACTGAGCGTTTTTTCTTCGAGTTTGGTCATAATTGTCTCTCCTGTTCTTTCCTTAAAGACTTCATCATACATTTTACCATACATTAATTGGAGGGGTGTCGGATGAAGATAGTGGTGCATGAAAACGGAATTCTCCTTGTTGGCAAAGGATGGGAAATACTGCAAAAACTCAAGGAGTATAACAAGGATTACATTTCTGTATATGATTGGATTCAAAATGTGACGCAAAAATGAGACTACCGTTTGTAGTTTGCCCAGTTCTTTAATAAAATTGTAGAAAAAGGACGGGGGGATTTTTTGAAAAAGAGAAGACTAGGAAATTCAGATTTGTTCGTGACCGAGTTAGGCCTGGGCTGCATGTCAATTGGGGCCGAGGAAAAAGCTGCTAGAAAAATAATTGAAGCTGCTCTTGAGGAAGGCATCAATTATTTTGATACCGCTGATTTATACGATTTTGGTGAAAATGAAAAAATAGTTGGGAAAGCATTAAAGGATGTCCGCGAACAAGTGATTATTGCAACAAAGGTAGGGAACCGCTGGACAAATGATCAAGCCAGCTGGAGATGGGACCCTTCTAAGGTATACATAAAAGAAGAAGTGAAAACTACCCTTAAGCGGCTTGGGACCGATTATATTGATCTGTATCAATTACATGGCGGTACGCTCGAAGACCCAATTGAGGAGACAATTGAAGCCTTTGAAGAATTGAAAGCAGAAGGTTTAATTCGTTATTATGGCATCTCATCGATACGCCCAAATGTGATTCGAGAATATGTGAAAAAATCCAGCATTGTGTCCGTGATGATGCAATACAACATCTTAGACCGCCGTCCTGAAGAAGAAGTATTACCGCAGCTTCGCGAACACGGCATTAGCGTTGTCACCCGCGGGCCGCTTGCCAAGGGATTGTTAAGTGATAAGCTGCTAGAAAAGGTTTCTGAGAAGGGCTATCTGGATTACACGTATGAAGAACTAAGCGAGATTTTGCCTTTACTAAAAAAAAGAGTGGCAGCTTCCCGTTCGTTTACAGAAGTTGCCCTACAATATAATCTGGCAAACCCTACGGTTGCCTCTGTTGTGGTTGGTGCCAGCAGCCCGGCACAGATTAGGAGTAATGCCAAGGCGGTCAATAGTAACCCACTGACAGATGCTGAAGTTACCATGATTAAAGAAATAACGAAGGCAAGTATGTATAAAGAACATCGATAAAAGGAGAGTTCTTCACTCTCCTTTTTTGATAATCTATTTAAATTCCTTCCAGTTCATCCCGCTCTCTTTTAAAAGTTCTTCAAACGACTTGTTTTTTTCTTTTAATCTTCTTTCTTCCCGTTTTCTTTGTTCTTCCTCTTCTTTTCTTCTTTCTTCCTCGACCTTAAGCTGGTCTTGCTGCTCTTTTAGCTGCTTCATTAAGTTTGGATCAATCAAATCTTTAAGCGTTACCGCTGAATCGTCTTTTTTTGGTTTCGATTGATTTTTTTGTTTCTTTTGTTTTTTCATTCTAAAAGCCCTCCATAATCAAAATGCTATCTCTATTATACCATTTCACCTAATAGTCCTAGCATAAAAAGGCAGGCTATCCATTGGGCAGCCTGCCTTCACTATTAATATACTTCTAATTTAACGTTTTCATCCACATGCAATGCGGCTTCTGTCGAATTAACGACATCCTCTACTGTATATCCACTGGCCACTTCCACGAGCCTTAGCCCAGAATCGGTTACATCCATAACCGCGCGCTCCGTGATAATCCGGTTGACTACTCCCTTTCCTGTTAACGGCAGAGTGCATTGTTTTAATATTTTCGATTCACCTTTTTTATTTACGTGCTCCATAATGACAATTATTTTCCGGGCACCATGAACAAGGTCCATTGCTCCACCCATACCTTTAATCATCTTTCCTGGAATCATCCAGTTTGCCAGGTCTCCGGTTTCCGATACTTCCATTCCACCAAGAATGGCCAAATTGACATGTCCGCCGCGAATCATTGCAAACGAATCGGCACTATCAAAATAGGCTGCACCACTAATGGCCGTGACCGTCTCCTTGCCGGCATTAATTAAATCTGGATCCACCTTATTTTCGTGAGGATATGGACCAATGCCTAAAAGGCCATTTTCCGATTGCAAGACAACCTGCTTATTTTCTGACATGTAATTGGCAACAAGGGTTGGCATTCCGATGCCTAGGTTTACATAAAAGCCGTTTTCTATTTCCTTTTCTGCCCTGATCGCAATTCTCTCTCTAACAGAAACCTTTTCATTTGCCATTGCTCTCTCTCCCTTCCCCAAACTCTAGGTTCTGACTGTCAATCTCTCAATTCGTTTTTGCTGTTTCCCCTCAATAATTGTTTGAACATAAATGCTAGGGGTATGAATAAAATTAGCATCCAGTTCGCCAATTTCATAAAGTTCCTCCACTTCGGCAATCGTCACTTTTCCCGCCGCCGCAATCATCGGATTAAAGTTTCGCGCTGTTTTGTGGTACACGAGATTTCCCATTTTGTCGCCCTTCCATGCCCTTACTAAACTAAAATCGGCTGTCAGTGCCTCTTCTAATAAGTATTCTCTTCCGTTAAAAACCTTCGTTTCTTTCCCTTCAGCAATCGGAGTCCCTACCCCGGCTGGTGTATAAAATGCTGGAATTCCGGCACCGCCGGCCCGTATTTTTTCAGCTAATGTGCCTTGTGGTGTTAATTCTACTTCAAGTTCCCCTGTTAAAACCTGTCTCTCAAACTCTTTATTTTCACCCACATAGGAGCCAATCATTTTTTTGATTTGCTTATTATTTAATAGAAGGCCTAAACCCCACTCATCAATCCCACAGTTATTGGAAATAACCGTTAAATCCTTCACGCCTTTTTCTGCTAATGCTACAATCAAGTTTTCTGGGATGCCGCATAAACCAAATCCGCCAACCATTAATGTAGCCCCATCCTGAATATCAACAACCGCATCCTGGAAGGATGTACAAATTTTCTTCATTTTTACTTTCTCCCCCTCAAATTAAGGTTTTACGCTAGCTCAACAATCGTTGCAACCCCTTGCCCCCCGCCGATACAAAGTGTAGCTAATCCAACGCTCGCATTTCTTCGTTTCATTTCATGGATTAAGGTAACAAGAATTCTCGCACCGCTTGCTCCAATTGGATGACCAAGTGCGATGGCACCGCCATTTACGTTTAGAATTTCTTTATTAAAATGAAGTTCACGATCAACGGCTAAAGACTGTGCCGCAAACGCTTCATTTGCTTCGATTAAGTTAAGATTTTCCACGGAAATAGCTGCCTTTTCAAGTGCCTTTCTCACCGCTGGAACTGGCCCGATTCCCATGATGCTAGGGTCTACCCCTGCACTTGCGTTTGCTTTAATGATTACTAATGGCTTCAGCCCTAGTTCTTCCGCCTTTTTCTTACTCATTACTACGACAGCAGCGGCGCCGTCATTGATTCCAGAGGCATTACCTGCCGTCACACTTCCGTCCTTTTTAAAGGCTGGACGCAAGCTGGCTAATTTTTCCGCAGTTGTTCCTTTTTTCGGATATTCATCGGTTTCAAAGATGATAGGTTCACCTTTGCGCTGTGGAATCACAACTGGAACAATCTCATCCATGAATTTTCCTTCTTCAATGGCATTAACTGCTTTCTCTTGGCTCCAGGCAGAAAATTCATCCTGCTCTTCTCTCGTAATGGAGTATTTACTCGCTAAGTTTTCAGCGGTAATCCCCATATGATAGTCGTTAAAAATACATGTAAGGCCATCGGATGTCAGCGTGTCGGCTAATGTTTGATCCCCCATTTTAAAACCATCACGGGCATTTTTTAAAAGGTAGGGTGCCTGGCTCATATTTTCCATGCCCCCAGCGACTACTATTTCGGCATCTCCTGCTAAAATAGCTTGCGTTGCCAGGTGAACCGCCTTCAGCCCGGAGCCACAAACCTTATTAATCGTCATCGAGGAAGCGCTTTCAGGAATACCCGCTTTAATGGCTGCCTGCCGTGCCGGATTTTGCCCTAATCCTGCTTGAAGCACATTCCCCATAATTACTTCATCCACTTGATCTGGCTTTACCCCTGCCTGTTCAAGTGCCGCTTTGATGACTGTTGCACCTAATTCAGGTGCTGAAACATTTTTTAAGCTGCCATTAAAATTTCCCAATGCCGTACGAACGGCACTAACAATGACTACTTCAGTTTGACTCATATCCTTCTCTCCTTTTCAAGCTAGTTTACAATTACTAGTTCTAGTGAAAATACAAAAAATCCTCTTATTTTGTCAAAATTTCTATTATTCTTGATTTTTCGAATTCACTAACACTACAATGAAAGTATGAATATTGGAGGGGAAAAATGATGCTTACTTTACCTAAAAAAGTGACGATTATCGAGGTAGGCCCACGAGATGGTCTGCAAAATGAAAAGTTATTCGTACCAACTAACATAAAAAAGCAATTTATCAGTGGATTAAGGAATGCTGGACTGAAAGAAATGGAGCTGACTTCGTTTGTATCACCGAAATGGGTGCCACAAATGGGGGATGCTGCCGAAATTGTGGCTGACTGCCTCGATGAGAAGACAAAAAACATCGTGCTAGCTCCAAACCGTAAAGGAGTTGACCGTGTCTATTCTTCCAACTGCCAGGCCGTTGCCGTGTTTGTTGGTGTCAGCAATACCTTTAATTTGAAAAATATTAACAAAACAACTCGAGATAGTATGGCGGAGCTGAAGCCGATCATCCTTGAGCTAAAAGAAAAGAACTATTTTGTCCGCGCCTGCATTTCGACTGCATTTTATTGTCCTTATGAGGGAAAAACCAATGAAAGTGATACATTAGCCCTCTGCCGTGAATTTGTAGAGTCGGGCGTCGATGAATTAAGTGTGGCCGATACGATTGGGATGGCGGCACCGAATGAAGCCTTTTCTTTGTTTTCCCAATTAAAGGCGGAATTCACTGAAACCCTTTTAACCGCTCATTTTCATGACACACGCAAGCTTGCCCTAGCCAATATTTTTGCTTCCCTTCAAGCCGGAATCGATCGGTTTGACACATCTGCCGGCGGTCTTGGCGGCTGTCCATTTGCACCTGGAGCCGCTGGAAATGCAGCCACGGAGGACGTAGTTTACATGCTTGAGCGGATGGGAATTAATACAGGTGTGGACCTTTATAAACTGATGGATGCCATCGAAGTCGTTCGCCCCTATCTTACAAGACAAATTGACACTGGCTATTATCGACTTCATACCCAAACGGTCTAAATTCAATTTTCTCGTGAATAATCAGTATTCTTTTAATCCATCTTATTAAATGAAACCATCATGAAGGGAGCGCAAGATTATGAGCCAAAAACGTGATAGAGGATACAGCCAACAAGGAAAAAACTATGCAGATTCAGCTGGTGGCGGTAAGAGGATGATTGCTGCTGAGGAACTCGAAAAGGCCCTCCACCCGACGAAAAGACAAAACTCAGAGCAGTAAATGATCCTCAAACTCAAAGCCGCTCATTGGTGTCAGCGGCTTTTTTCATGTTAAAATAAAAACAGTCAATTTATAGGCGGAGAGAATTTATTTTTCATATGTTATATAAACCAACTTCAGGAGGTGCCAATTTTTGAAAAAGGCATTTCGAGCTCTGTTTGTGTTGTTGTTTTTCTGGTTATTTCTCGGTTTGTATTTTACAAACCGTTTGATGTATATGAAAAAGAAGGATGAGGAATTGATTAGAAAG
>NZ_DALZYO010000057.1:0-3580 GCF_031988165.1 Neobacillus sp. | reverse complement strand
AGCTGGCAGGTATAATCCAGATGAGTTCGAATCATTACCAAAGCGAGAAGTAGATATTCCTTCACCCTTTGGATATACGATTAAAGCCCTTCTAGTCGAACCACATGGGACCAACCGCTTTATCATAATTTCTCATGGTGTGACCGAAACGAAAATTAATTCGATTAAATACGCAAACCTTTTTTTAGAGCGCGGATTTAATACCTTGATTTACGACCATCGCCGTCACGGGGAATCTGGCGGGAAAACGACCAGCTTCGGTCATTATGAAAAATTCGATTTAAAAACAGTGGTTGACTGGCTCAAAAAAGAAAAGGGGCCGGGTCTTGAACTTGGGATTCACGGAGAATCGATGGGGGCTGCTACCATGCTTTTATACGCCGGACTTCTCGAGGATGGCGCAGATTTTTATATTGCCGATTGCCCATTTTCTGATTTCAAAGAACAACTTGCTTATCTCATCAAAAAAGACTTCAAGCTTATCCCTGGACTCCTACTTCCAATTGGGGATGCTCTTTTACGCTTTCGTGACAAATATTCGATTCGAAATGTTTCGCCAATATCAGTCATTGAAAACATCAAACATCCGGTCCTATTTATCCATAGTCGGAAAGATGATTTTATTTTGCCATCTATGTCGAGAGATTTATTTGAGCACAAAAAGGGACCTAAAATGCTGTATATTGCGGAAAATGGACGGCATGCCCAGTCTTTTAACGAAAACCGTGCTGATTATGAACGAGTTATTGATGAATTTTTACAGAAATATGTGGACCCTGCTTTGTCTAGTTAATAAAACAGACTGTTTATATGGAACAGTCTGTTTTTTCTTTCATGATTAGGCTCATATGGCCATTTAAGATTTGTTGCGGGCTTTTTAGTTGAAAGCAATTGGCTACTTGAGAAAAATCAATTTTCATTTGCTCGTCAAAGAAAATCATTTTTGATTTTTCTACGTAAACCGTTCTGTCATTTGTTTCAATCGCAATTTCATCATCTGCTATTTCTGGAACAAACCACAAGGCTACAACTCCGTTTACCGCACATCCGCAGCCGTCTGTATCGTATTTTAGTTTTAAGTAGCCTTTTCTACCTTCGGTTCTCTCATTTATTTTTTCTACTGCTGCCGCTGTTATATTTATTTCCACGTTAATCGCACCCCTTTTCTAACATATGATGATTGTATCACATGCTGTAAGGACTGCTTATTTTTTTGCTTTTAGCTTTTTGTTTGCGTTTTCCTGTTATTCCAGTTAATCTCAAAGTTAGTACGAACATTTTTTAAAGGGGTGCTAGTTATGTCAAAAGTTCAAATCAAAGTAAATGATAATGGTTCACTTAGAATTACGGGTGATGTAGAATTGCTTGATGGCGAAGGCAATGTCTATACAACAAAGCCTTCCTTTTCTCTTTGCCGTTGTGGAAAGTCTACTAACAAACCTTTTTGCGACGGCTCACATAAAGGGAATTTTGAATCCCAAGTTCGGGTTCCAAAAGCAGAATAAGATTAAGGTGAGCGGCTTTCCAATTTGAGGCCGCTCTTTTCTCTGCTTCACAAATCCGTCAGCCTGATGTCGGCAATCGCATCCATTGGTATCCGGTGCACTTCTTCAAAACGGTCTACAACATGAAGCCTTTGCGTCCGTTCATCCCAGTAATGGATTTTTCCAATCACTATTTCATAGTTACGTTTCCGATAATGGGTAATCGTAACGAATTGATCAAATTCAATCGCTTCAGATAAGGTCTCATTCATGAGCTCCAGCTGTTGCTCATCCATTTCTCTTTTCTTTTCGTACCGATCTTCTTTTACCCAATCCCTGAGCAGTTTCACATGCTCAGGAAGCATCATCGACGTCCATTTGATTCTTCCGCGGTCGCGAATCATACGCCACTCCTTCTTTCGTTACATTTTATGTCCACCAACAAGTGTTGCCCGGTGTTTAGCAGTTCCAGCAGCCGTATAAGAAACGGCGCGCAATAGAGCACCTGAACCAAAGCGCCTGCGGACAGAATCGACTACATAACCAAGTTCTCGCCTCTTATAGGCACCTGTGTCAAAAAGATCGAGCTGAAGCTCTTGGTCATCGACTATATTTGCGATGGCAAGCGAAATTTGCCTTACCGTCTTTCCCGTATAATGCTCATGAAACAATTCAAGACAGACACGGTAAAATTCCATCGTCTCATTTGTTGGCTGCTGGATCGTTCTGGAACGGTGAAAGCCGCCGCCAAATTCATCTTGGCTGTAGCCGATTCCAAGACTTATCGTTCTCCCTGCCTTTCGATGCGTCCTCGCTCTTCGGGCGACTTCCTCACACATTTCTAAAATGACAGCCTTAATTTCCGTTTCCTCTTTATAATCCCTTAACAGAATTTGGCTTTTTCCGAAGCTAATTTGTCCTTTTATGATTGGTGCCCCCAAATCGGAAAGGTCAACTCCCCAAGCATGATAATAAAGTTGGTTGCCCATAATACCGAATTTCTTTTCCAACTTTTCTAAATCATAGCGGGCCAGCTGTCCAACCGTGAAGATGCCCATGCCATTTAATGTTTTTTCCACACGCCTGCCAATTCCCCACATTTCCCTAAGCGGCGATACGTTCCAAAGCTTTGCCTGCACATCCTCATACGTCCATTCTGCAATTCCTTTATTCTTTGCATCAAGGTCCAAGCAAAGCTTCGCCAGTAACATATTGGGACCAATCCCAGCCGCACATGGCAGCTGAAATTCCCGCTCAATATCATTCTTTATTTTTTCGGCAATGGTATAGGCATCCCCCCACAAATGGATGGTACCATCGACTTTAATAAAGCTTTCATCGACGCTATAGACATGGATGGCTTCTTTTGGCACATAGCGATTAAAAACACGAGAAATTTCTGTGGCTATGCGCAAATAGGTTGCCATTTTGGGCTCGACAACTTGAATCCGGGGATCCTGGGGAATCTCAAATAGCCGTGAGCCCGTTTTGATGCCAAACTCTTTTTTCATGCGTGGCGAAGCAGCAAGTACGACACTTCCCTGCCGTTCTTTGTTCCCAGCCACAACTAAATAACAGGTGAGAGGATCCAGGCCAAGCATGACAGCGGAACAGCTGGCATAGAAGCTTTTCATATCTACACATAAAATCTTATTTTTCGGTACCATACGGTAATCGACCATGACTTTCCCTCCAAAAAACCAACTTCGCAAAACGAACATTTGTTCCTTTTTATTATATTCATTATCATAAGCGAATATACGTTCTTATTCAATGGAATTTTTTCACAAGTTTCCATATAGAGATTAGCTGAAAAAGCGGTATAATAGTGGATGAGGTGCATTTCCATGGAGAAAAAGCTGATTAACAAAATGATCGTAAACTGTTTTAAACAGTATTACGAGTCAGATTCAATGCCTATTGGTGATAAGGATTTGGAAGAGCTAACAAAGCGGATTTTCCAAATCAAAAAGGAAGAACCAACTGCGGATTTATACGAGGTTGTGAATGATATAGTGTATGAGTTTTTAACAGGGTGAGATTAGAAAAGCGCAAGCGCCCTGTTCAGCGACGTAAGAGCTGGACTGAACCGACTG
>NZ_DALZYO010000056.1:0-26175 GCF_031988165.1 Neobacillus sp. | reverse complement strand
ATGCAAGTG
The DNA here is from genome assembly GCF_031988165.1 of Neobacillus sp. Classification (NCBI taxonomy): domain Bacteria; kingdom Bacillati; phylum Bacillota; class Bacilli; order Caryophanales; family Bacillaceae; genus Neobacillus; species Neobacillus sp. Next base: position 26,166 of record NZ_DALZYO010000056.1, on the reverse strand, counting down.
AACAGGCTCTCCTTACAGCAGCCTGCCAAAATATAAAAAAGATTGCAACACACTTAGCCAGGTTAGAAAAAGTGTGTTGCAATTCATTAGGTTGATTTGCCACCCTGTTGATTGGAGCGGAGGGCACTCGACTCCTGCGGGATAGAGAGGTCACGGGAGACCCCGCAGGCTCCAAAGGAGCCGAGGAGAAGGAAAAGCGGAAGCGCCTTGTCCAGCCCCGACAAGCGCTGGAGGGCCTGACGTTGAAGTCGTTCTTTGACTTCAGCGGCAGGACCGAAGCGACCTCGAGGGGCTAGGCGCTGCAGCTAGACGGGCTCCCGGACCTCCCCGCGGAAAGCGAGTGCCTGGAGCGGAAATCAACAGGCCAGTTAGCAGGGCCAATCCATTATTAATGGTTAAACCAAGTATAAATATTTTTTCTTTACCAACCATCTAGCGCAAGGTACCCTTGCGGTCCGCGCTTTTCATATTTAATGTCATTCGAAAAAAAAGAACATGAATACCCTACTCATTTTTTTCCGGTATTAATATTTGTCCCACTTTTCCTATCTTAAGGAGAGTCTGCATAATTGCCTTTGATAAATGACTGGGTTTATAGGGTTTAACTAGATACTCCATTGCCCCTAAGGCTAAACCCTTTTCCTTCTCATCCAAGGCTGTCGAAACGATAATCGGTATATTTTTGAGTTTTTCTTTGCCCTTAATCTCCTTCATGATCCGCCAGCCATCGTAGTTTTCATCCTCAAGCAAAATATCAAGAACAATTGCATCAGGAGATTCTTTCTCCAAATAATTCATCGTATCTATACCATTCTTATAACAAATGACAGAAAAACCGCTATCCCATAATTCCTGGCTGATGAGCTCAGTAAGGCTTTGATCATCTTCCACCACTAAAATTTTGAAACCGGAGGCATGTTCCTTTGCTTCCACATTATCACCAACATCCTGATTAACTTCTACCGCAGGGAAAATCGTTGTAAAGGCACTGCCGTTTCCATATTCTGATTGAACAGTAATTTTCCCATCGTGTGCCTTCACGATTTCTTGGACAATCGCAAGGCCCAATCCAGTTCCGCCAATTTTCCTTCTGTCTGAGTTATCAATTCGATAAAATTTGGTAAACAATTTATTGATTGAATCCTTAGGAATTCCCAAGCCGTAATCAATGATTGCGACTTTCAATTGATTAGCAGTTTGCGAAACTTCAATTCTTACTTTTCCACCATCTGGCGAATATTTTATAGCATTGTTAATTAAATTTGTAAATACTTGTTCTAGCTTTGATTTATCTCCTAGAATGATTGGATTGGTTATCAATGATTCAAGTAACATCTCATGATGATTGGTATTCACTTGCTGTCCTTCGATAACTTTTTCCAGGATCGGCATTAATTCAATATACTTTTTCTCATATGATTGTTTCCCTGACTCCATCTTTTGTATATCAAGAAAATCGTTGATAAGTGCCGTGAGTCGCTTTGCCTCATTTAGAATAGTGGTTAAGTATTTCTCTCTTCTTTCCGGTTTTAACTCACGATGTAGCATTAGCTCCGTAAATCCAAGAATGCTGGCCAAAGGTGTACGCAATTCATGGCTAACAATACTGACTAGTTCTGATTTCATTTGTACTAGGGAATTTAATTCTTCGTTTCGTGCTCGTAACGTCTGTTCTTTTTCCTTCACTTTTTCGACCATTTTTTGAAAGGCTGCGGACAAAGCACCGATTTCATCATCTCGTTCAACACTGACTTGGATGAACGCATCATTTCCGGTTGCGATTTCATTTGCCGCATTGGCAAACTGAGATAATGGCTGTCCAATCTGCCGGATCATGACTCGAATAATAGCTAGTAGCAACAAAAGAATGAACAATATAAACAAAACAAAGCCAACCTGAATATAAGTTTGTATTTTTCGTAGTTTTTGATAATGAGTTTCTAAAATTTGATCTAAATCTTGCAAATATTCTTCCATCGAATTTTGAAATTGAATAACCTTGGCTGTTGTTTGGTTATTTGCTTTATTGATTACCTCTTGCTTACGACCTGATTCATAGTCTGCAATATTTTTGGGAAAGGTTTCAACAAAATAATAAATTCGAAATGAATTAATCTTGTATAATAATTGATCATCTTCCTTTGAAGTTGAGTGGTTTTCAAATTTTTTCTCTAGCCCTTTGATTTTAGGTTCCTGAGCAAGAGCGTTATCCCGTAATGAAGTATTTCCAAATGCTATATATCCTCTTGCGTTTATTATACCTTGATTGAAACCATTATTGATTTCTTCTGCTATATGCTGTTTAACTCGAAGCTCATCCCGTTTTGTGATATAGGAATCATTTACGATATTTAATGTTACAAGTAAGATAACAGCACCAATAATAAAGCAAATAAGAAATATCCCCATTAAAGTAACAAACCTTCGTGCTAAACTCTTTTTCATAACAGAGTTATTTTTCATTTAGTATTTCCTCAACTTTTTCCAAAAGCTGAATAGGGCTAAAGGGCTTTGACATAAAATATCCAGCTCCTGCTTTTAACACCTTTTCTTGTTCAGATTGCTGACTTTTGGCTGACAACATTAAAATCTTCGTATTTTTCTTTTCCTCCTGACACTTTACTTTTTGAATCACTTCAAGACCTGTAAAAATGGGCATCATATAATCTAAAATAATTAAATCATAATCATTTTTTTCGATATAATTTAACGCTTCTTGACCATCTTCAGCTTCATCTATTAAATAATCTTTTTCTTCAAACGTATCTACAATCAACATTCTTAAAATTTCTTCATCTTCAGCTAAGAGTATTTTTTTCATTTTTTACCATCCTCAATTTCAGTCGTCCGAAACGTTTCTCCCATAATTTCGTAGGATTTCTTTAACCGTTCATAAAACACAGGCATATCCCATTTATTCCAGCTATACAAAAATGTTTCCTTTTGCTGAAGCTGGCCATTTACAACCTTAGGAAATGTCTGTTGAACTTTTCCCTTTTCTGTTGTCACAACAGCCACTCTAATTCCATTCGTTTCTTTACTACCTGATAATCCATCTCTCCAAATATCACCCATCACTTCTTTAAGGCTGGGATCCTTAAAATTCAATAACTGCCATGGAATTCGACCTTCGATAACTTTTTTATCACTACTCATACTAATATCAGTTAAGGAATCAAAATCTTTACTTTTTGGATTGGCATTTCCAAACCGCAACAATCCTGTTTCATAACTTTGGAAAGGTATGATAGTCTTAGTTGTCGGAATGACCAATTCTTTGTTTAGCGCTAATCGTATTGGATGGAATACCCCATTATCCTTTTTACTGTCATCTGGCTCTTCCTTAATCATTTTTAATAGTTTTGCATATTGGTAATAGAACGTATCATAATAACTGTCAACCATTATTTTTGAATCTCTTTTACCCGTTAGCTTGATTAAAAAATCAATGCCATTGTCCGCTCTAACCTTAATTTTATCAGTTAATGAAATATTAGTTTGACCCTGTTCATCAATTGTATCAAGTAATAAATAGGTCCCTTGATTTTCGAAATCAACAGGGCGATTATATTTAAGAAGGAAATAAACATATCCACTATTTGACGAAATACGAACCTCTTTTAATGAATCATTTTTATCTGCAGACTGATAACTCTTTTTTACACCTGCAAGATCCCAATCATTTGACACACCATCAATAATAATTTCAGTATCGTTCTTACCAGGTTCAAAACCTAATAATCCAAAGTGTTGCTCATTTGTTTGCTGGTTATTCCAATAGGGTCTGCGGTCCGGGTTATCAAAATCCATTGTATTCCAAGTGCGTTTAAACCACTCATCCTGCCAGGTAAAAACCATCCCGCCTGCATAACCTTCTGAGACAATCGATTGGTATAAATGTCTGTCAATCTCACCTTGTTCTAGCTCCGAATGAAATCCTTGATTCATTCCATATGGGTTTTTGTGTGTTAATCCCCTTGATGATGGAACACCAAATTCGGCAACTAACACTGGCATTTGATGAGCTGCAAGCAAATCATGCAAATAACCTGCATAATTATTCTTTTTTCCATATGAATCGACATAATTAAGATATTTTTGCTCGTAGTTAAGAAAATCAGGATAATAAGGATAAATGTGATAGGAAGCAAATAGCCCTGCAGAGAAAAGTTCAGATGCTTTTATATGATTCGGATCCACCGTTACCATATCTTCATTCTTCAACGGTTCAGCAGGATGTTCCAACAAATCTGTTGTTACCCAGTTGGTAAAACTCATGGAGTGCTGCCAGTTGTATTGCTTTGTTTCATATTCTGCTGCATAATTCATTAGGCGTGTTAGCCAAACTTCAAATGCATTGGCACCTATGGTCTTGAAATATTGTCCATTAAATTGCCCGATATCTGTATGAATTAAATTTGTATTCGTCACCATGGACGGGTCCCACTCAGTCCCAATAATCATACCAAGCACATACTTTGAAATATCATATTGATATTTACCTGAGGCATGTCCAGGACGAATCGGCAGGTTAGCTTTACCATGAATGATGTCTATCATGTTTTTAATTTCAGTTTGTGCATCCTCGACATTCTCTTTGGCAAAAGCATCTTGAGTCCGAATTAGATTCTCTTCATTTACCCAAGTACCATGAAATAGGTATAAAGGCTTTTTAGCCATTTGGTTATATTCATAAAAGGCTTCGTAAAACTGTGGTGGATGAAGAGTATACACTCTGATAGCATTAGCATTCATTGCACCAATTTCTTTAAACCAGCGAAGGTATTCCTCTTTTGTAATCGCAGTCTCACCAGGAAAATAACCTGGTTTGCCAATCCCCATATTGACTCCTTTAATGAGGAAATCTGTCCATTTGCCATTCTGTTGAATTTGAATATAAGTGTTACCTGCTTTACTGTTTGTTTTGATCCCATCTTTTTGAACCAATTCCACTTTTTCTTGATGATCAGTATGACGTAAGCCTTTTCTTAAAATATCTTTCATCATCGGCACATATACTTCCCAGTAAAATGACTCATTAGTGCCTAGATTCCTTTTCCAAGTATCAATCCCTTTTGTTTGATATATTTCAGGAACCTCTGCTTCATCTGCATAATCCCCTGAAAAATAATAGGAGGAAAACTTCGCATTTTGATGATAGATCACAGCAGGAAAATTCGTTGGGATACCGTATTTTTCAAGCTGCTTCTCCGCGTTCTTAGAAATTGGTAAGCGATAAGAAGCCATGATTTCATTATGGTTTCTAGCATCAACGATATCAAACCAATATTGGTAAGTACCCTTAATATCTTGGGTAAAGTGTTTTTTTCCATTTCCCGTTAAACGAAACAGTAGCCCCTTATCTGTAACATCCTTACCACTAATGACAACAATATAATTATTTTTACTGACAAATACCAATCCTGCTCCAGAAAAGGTCCACTTCTTGTTCTCCTTCTCATAATTATCCTTAATCCATTTCGGTACTTCTGTATTGTTGAGATTTGAAAAATAACGGCCAATCCATCCTGACCACTCCACATTTAATAGGTTGGAGATTTTATCCTTGACCTCTTCTGAAGTAGGACTTGCAAATGTATTAAATTCTGCTATTAATGTTTTTCCACTTGATTGCAACAGCTCATTTTCAATTTGATTCACTTCACTGGATTTTAACCCTCCATATATCTTGGAAGATTTGGAACCCGAAAGGTTTTGTCGATAAAAATCATTCTGATATACCCCGTATTGATCGGTCAAATAAAAGACATCATATTGATTGAGGTTCTTAGGTAATGGAGTAATCGTATATTTCTGTCCTTTTTCCGGTTTAAACCCTTTATAATCGAAAATGTTAGAGTAAGGTTGTTTGCCATCTTTGAAATATTTCCCATTATTTAACACCCACACTAAACCTTTATGTTCCCTATAGGATTGATTTGGTACCGTTTTATCCAAAATTAACATGTTTAATTTTTTAGTTGGCTGAATCCCCCACAACCAAAAAGGACTTGTAAAAAAAATAATAACAAGAACTGTATAGATGAATAAGTAAACGGGTTTCTTCATTCCGACACACCCTTTCTCTTCATTTCTCCCCAGCTTTTGTCCCCTTTTATCATCTGCCAGATTCCCTCACAACGCCAAAAAACAGTCATTGGCCGGTACCAAATGGTTTCTGTTAAGGAATATAAGAATAGCTTGATAATATGTGAGACCTTTGGATACTTCGTTAGGCTCCACTCTTCTAATAGCACTGCAGACATTGAAAAAATCGATCCGTACAAACATGAAAGAAGAAATAAAAAAATGGCATATTCAATGTAGATTCCACCAAGCAACAGGCATAAAATCATAAAAATATAACCAGAGAATTCAATAATTGGTCCAAAAAACTCTACGATCCAAAAATAAGGGAATGATATAAGACCAATTGATCCATATTTAGGATTAAAGGTTAGTTTTCTATGAATCCACAAACTCTCAAAAAGTCCTCGATGCCAACGACGCCTCTGTCTGCGTAGAAAAGTGATATCCTCTGGAACCTCTGTCCAACATACAGGGTCAGGAACATATACGATTTTTTTCTTTAGATTCTTTTCCTTTAGTAACCGGTGAATTCTCACTACTAATTCCATATCTTCCCCGACCGTATCGGTTCGATAACCTCCTGCTTCAATCACCCAATGCTTAGAAAAAACGCCAAATGCACCTGAAATAATTAGCAGCAGGTTGTGCTTGCTCAAACCCATTCTCCCCATCAAAAAAGCGCGTAAATATTCGATGATTTGCATGGCAACTAAAGGCTTATCGGATAAGCCTATTTTTAGAATATGACCATTTTGAATTTGGCAGCCATTTGCTATTCGTATGCTGCCTCCAGAGGCAATGACTTCTTCATTGGATTCTATAATTGGCTTCATTACTTTTAAAAAAGCATCCTGTTCAAGTACAGAATCACCATCAAGTGAGCAAAAGTATGGATAATGCGAAAAATTTAGACCGACATTAAGAGCATCTGCTTTCCCACCGTTCTCTTTGTCGATAAGAAATAGGTTTGAAAGAATGGCAGATTGATAGATCTTTCCTACCATTTTCGTGTTAATTTGTTTTCTAACAACTCTTTTAATTTCCTTCATATCATAGTGATTAATCATTTTTTCCATCGTGCTGTCGGTTGAACCATCATTCACGACAATTACTTCATATGTAGGATAATTAACACTTAATAATGAGCGGACGCTTTGGATAATCCCTGCTTCTTCATTATAGGCAGGAACGATAATCGAAATAGGTTTTGTATAGATATCATCCAAGTAATCCTCATAGGTATGAATCTTTTCGAGCTTGTACTCCTTTCGAAGCTGAAAACAAGAAATTATCATAATGACTGAGTAGAAAAGGATGATGATCACCATATATACGGCTATAAACCAGGCAAAAGCCGTGACAATGTCTCCCCAATGAATAATCGGCATAGTTTATACCCCTTTATGAAGCCATTCCCAGGCCATATCTTTTGCGAAAGCATCCTTGGATGTTTCCAACACCGAACGTAAAATATCATACCCATTCGCAAATTGACAAATTGCCTGCCCCGCCTGCGAACGGACCCACCACGTAGGGTCATGCAATAGTTCAATTAATCTCGGGATTCCTTTTTCTTCCATTAATGAACCTATTAACTTTGCCGCGATCATTCTTTCCTCCCATTTCTCTGAATAGAGAAATTCCAAATACGGACTACTATCTTTCACAAAACCAATATCAGCTAATGCCTTTAAAGCTCTCAACCTAACTTCTCCTGAATAACTTGAAAAAACATTTTCTAAAAATGCTAGATATCCTAGTTCTCTTTTTATTGAAATGACATTGAGAATTGCTTTTTGTAATTCAAACCCCGATTTATGGAAATTAAGAACAAACTGATCAAAGTTTTGTTTGGATAAGCGAATCAAAATATACCGATACTCGAATTCAGATAAATATCGATAGTGTTTTGTTATTAATTCAACTATTGGTTCATATTGGAATAAAGCGAGTATTCTTAATATATGAAGAAGTTCTTGATGAGAAAGCTGTTTCTTTTTTGTTAACATGTATACATCATTTGAAAATTGATTCAAATTGAAATCCTCAATATGATAAAGAGTATTCATACGAGTACTCCATTTCTTGCTGTTAAGCCGCTTTTGATAATATTCTGTTAAATACATTCCAGCTAATTCTGTTAAACGTTGCTTTTCATCTTCACCTTCTAAGATCTTTGTATATTGAGTTAGCAGCTCTTCAATTGCTTTTTTTTGAAGAGCTGTTTCTGGAGTCAGTTTTCGTGAATAGCTACCTTCATTAATTATCATAAAAATGAGGGGATTATATTTCTTCTTGTAATTCTCGATCGTTTGCCTATTCTTATTTTCAATTGTTTTTCGAAATGTTAGGTAAACCAATAACATAACTAAAATACTTAAAATAGAAATAGTTAGGGCTGAAAGGATAAATAGTTCATTATTTAGCATCTTATTTCATCCTTTTGATTAACCGATGAATTCTCGCTTGCAGTTCCTTAATACTGAACGGTTTTGTCACATAATCGTCCGCTCCAAGCTTTAATGCCCTCTCAATATCAGACTCGCTTTTTCTTCCGGTGAGCATAAGAACACGAATATTCCTGCCGTTTTTATTCTTCTTCACCTTTTGTAGAATCTCGATACCGTCCATTACTGGCATTACACCATCAAGAATTAAAAAATGTTCTCCAACTTCCTCTAAGCGCGGTGAATTAAAAAATTGTATTCCATCCTCAAATGCCTCAAGGTTTAACTCAAAATGATCGAAATCCATCATTTTGAGTATTCTCATGAGCATTGTCCTTATGATCACATCATCATCAATAATAGACACGAATAACGGTTTTTTCGTAATTTCTAACGACGGTTTGTCCATGGTTTCAACTCGTGCTCTGCCGTTTTCTTTTGCTTTATAAAGAGCTTGATCCGCAGCTTTTATCGCAGCCTCCATTGTTGTTTCTGATTGATGAATGGTAACCACTCCGGTAGAAAAAGTGACAGTAAAGCTTTTCTTGTTCTTTTCGAATTGGATTACAGAAAACTCTTTAAGCAATCTTGAAATAATCTCAACTGCTTCTGTCTGACTTGTATTCTCAAACAAGATAACAAATTCTTCGCCGCCATACCTAAAAGCTGTGTCGGAGCTTCTAATATTTTCTTTTAAAAAGTTTGCAAACGTAAAAAGAACTTTATCACCTGTTAAATGGCCAAACGTATCATTAATTTGCTTAAAATGGTCGAGATCTAAAATAGCGATACTAAATATTTGTTCATTCCATTTTAACTCCTTTAAGTTCCGCTTAAATACATCCATTAAGAATTTCCGATTGTAAAGCTGGGTTAACTCATCGAGTAGAACTGATTGATCAAATAATTTCTTTCTATTTAGAAGACGTTCAATTCGAACCGTTAATTCTTCTAAATCAATTGGTTTTTCAATATAATCATCTGCACCTATTTTATAGGCATTGATTCTTGTTTTTCGATCATTTAGGATACTGATCATAATTTTCGGGACAAATTGCTTGTTATTATGCTGTTGTAAATCATCTAAAACCTGAAATCCATTGATGTTTGGTAAATTTATATCAATAATTACACAATCGGGATTCAGATCAAAGTATTGAGAAATAGCCTTTTCAGGCGATGTATTTGCTACAACCATCCACCCTTTTTCTTCCAATGCATCCTTAAGGAGAATAAGCATCGAAACATCATCATCGATAATTTGAATAAGTGGGACATTTTCACCGTGACGAAGCTCTTTGTTTTTCTCGACTACGACAAAATATTCATTTTCATAGGAAAGACTAATTAAACCATCAAGAAAATTTCTTAGTTCATCTTGCTCCCAATGTTTGTGATTTAATTTTTCAATTTGATTCATAAGTTTTCCAGAAAGCTGATGAATATCTTCCAGTTGTAGTGTTCCTGAACTCCCATGGATAGAGTGTAGAAATAGAAAGACCTCAGAATTAGCGATCTGCAAATGATTTTTTGCTTCAAACCAGACCGAAATTTGTTTTTTTATTTTTTGAAACAACAGATTTTTATATTTATTTAATTCCATTAACGATTTACACCCCGATTTAAACATATTAGAAATTTTTTCTAATACTATGTCCAATTATTTTTCATACTTTTTCTCTACTATTGGTACTAGTTATTATCTAAAGTGTATTATTAATAGACAAAGGATACAACGCACAATATGATAAAATATATTGAATTATGTCTAAAAAAGAATTTTTCTGTCGAATTTTTTGTATTATTGATAAAATAAAAAAAGGATCCATTTTTTAGATCCCCAAATTTGTCCATTAATTTAATTTTTTTGCCTTATTCGAACAGCTCTCCATTGCTGCCATTACAGAACCGCGAAAGTGCTCTTTCTCAAGTGTTTCAACCGCTTCAATGGTTGCACCACCTGGCGTACAAACATCATCTTTCAGTTCCCCGGGGTGTAACCCAGTCTCGAGAACCATTTTTGCAGCTCCAAGAACTGCCTGAGCAGCTAGCCTGTAAGCCTTATTCCTTGGTATTCCCTGCCGTACTCCCCCATCAGCCATTGCTTCAATTAACATATACACATAGGCGGGAGAAGAACCACTAATGGCTGGCACTGCATCCATCAGTTTTTCTTCGAGGCGTTCCGTTTGCCCAAAGGTGTTAAACAGATGTTCTACTTCTATCATTTCTTCTTCACTCAGATAGTCATTAGCACAAATAGCACTCATTCCTTCTCCAACTAGGGAAGGGGTGTTGGGCATCGTCCGAACTGCTCTTATTTTTGAGCCAAAGGCCCGTTCAATATCCTTCAAGGTAATTCCAGCTGCAATCGTGACAATGATTGCCTTTTGTTTAATTTCGCTTTTAATTTCTTCAATGACGGATTCATGAAGATCGGGTTTCACTGCTAGAATAAGGATGTCGGCAGCCCTGGCCACGTCTTTATTTTGTAAAGAGGTGACAATACTATATTTGTGTTTTATTTTTTCAAGCGTTTTTTCTGTCCGGGCACTTGCGATAATATTTTCTTTTGGTATTAGTTTTGATTTCACGATTCCTTCTATCATTGCTTGAGCCATTTTCCCTGCTCCGATAAAGCCAATTTTTTTATTCATCTACCACAGCACCTTATCTTCTTACTTATACATTTTATTTTCTAATATGATGACATTTTCTGCGAAAGAAGTTTTCCCTACTTCTTTCGTGTTTTCAACTAAGCGATAAATATTATCACAGCATTGTTTGGCACCTTTGACTAATAAAGGTACTCCGATAAAATCAATTTTTAATCCTCTGGAAAAAAAGCCCCCCATTGACATGGAAAAGGGAACAGTTGGCGATGTGTTAGAAAAGACTATTTTTTCATCAAATCTAAACTTTTCCTGCAATAATAAACTCATTTCTTTTAATGCTGGGACCACATATTTATTTCTTTTCCGTCCAATAGTATATACTGAGTGGCCATCCTCATCAACCCCATGAAAAATAATTTTCCCAAAATCTTCTTTCGTTAATTTATTAAATTCTTTTACATTTAATATTTCTTCAGCCGTAAGTTCCCGTTCAGATTGAGGTAAGCGATTCAAATGATAAGCCGCTGCTAACGAAGTGGTATGTGTTCCACCATAATCATTATAAATATAAATCATGGTATCATCCCTTCTTAAATATTTATGTATATTATGTTCTTATTCACTTACTTCCATTCTAGAGACGATCCATGATTGTTAATGTAAAAAGAGAAGCTAATCATCACGATTAGCTTCTCTTTTGTTCATAGTTTATTTGGTTAAATCTTTAGATGAAAACGCACCCGGAAGAAGATCTTTTACTTGGATTCTTTGAATATCACCTTTTAAATTCGTAAGAACCACTTCCATTTCTGCATCACACAGCTCAGAAATCACCTGACGGCAAGCCCCGCATGGAGAAACTGGTCCATCTGTATCCGCAACCACAACAAGTGAATCAAATTGGGTTACACCCTCTGAGTAGGCTTTAAACAAAGCAGTACGCTCTGCACAGTTAGTCATACCATAAGAAGCATTTTCAATGTTACAGCCATGAAAAACCTGACCTTCTTTCGATACTAGAGCTGCACCAACTTTAAATTTTGAATATGGAACATATGCAAACTCTCTTGCTTTATTCGCTTCTTGAATAAGCACTTTTTCTTCCATCCTATTCACACTCCGCCAGAGAATATTAATGCTGAACCAACTTCATAATCCAGTCAAGAACAACGCCGCCTAAATACACACCGAAAACACCGACTACTGCTGAAAATACTGGTGGTGCAGGCAATGGCAGTTTTAAAAATTTAAACAGCATACCAACAATTAATCCAGCAAATAATGCCATTATTACTTCTTTCATCAAGATAACCTCACATTTAAATTATTAATAATTACTATTAGAAAGCTCACCTTTAGCAATGGAAACACCAGAACTTGCACCGATTCGTGTTGCTCCTGCTTCCACCAATGCCAACGCATCTTCACCACTACGGACACCACCAGAAGCCTTCACACCAATTTCAGGTCCGACTGTTTGGCGCATTAAGCGAATATCTTCGACTGTTGCTCCACCAGTTGAAAAACCAGTAGAAGTCTTTACAAAATCAGTCCCCGCTTTTACAGAAAGCTCACATGCTCTTACTTTTTCTTCATTCGTTAATAGACATGTTTCAATGATAACCTTGACTAAAGCTCTACCTTTTGCTGCATCCACAACGGCACGGATGTCTCTTTCAACCAAATCATCCTCTTTATCCTTAAGGGCTGCAATGTTAATCACCATATCGATTTCATTTGCACCATTTTCAATCGCATTTTTTGTTTCAAATGCTTTCGTTTCTGGTGTAGTTGCTCCTAAAGGGAAGCCAATTACTGTACAAACCTTCACTTCAGGTGTATCAGCAAGCATTTCAGCTGCCGTCTTTACCCAAGTTGGATTAACACATACAGAGGCAAAGGAATACTCTTTTGCTTCCTCTACTATTTTAACGATTTCTGCTCGAGTCGCATCTGCTTTTAATAATGTATGATCAATCATTCTGACAACATTTTTTGTCATATTAATATCGTCTCCATTCGAATAAAAATTTATATACAAGAATCATAGTTATTTATCACAATGTAACTATAACAAAAAACTTGAACATTTGTAAAGATATTTATGAACAAATGTAAAACATTTTATGACTTTTAGATTAAAATAGTAGCGATATGCTATTTTAATCTTTTTTATCAAGCAAAAATTGAGCGGTATATTGGTCTGTAATCAACACATTTGCGTATTTACCTTGTAAGGCACCGTATATTCCTTCAATTTTATGTGGTCCGCCAGCAACCAGTATAGAATATTCCTTCTTCCGAAGATCCCCAAGGTTAACGCCAAGCGTTCTTTCATCCAAGCTTTCGTTACATATTTCCCCTTTTCTATCAAAGAAACGCGAGCAAATATCGCCGACTGCCCTACCATAAAGAGAGTCCAAGTCGCTTTCCGTAAAATAGCCTAACTGAAATAATAGAGAGTCCTTTTTAATCGAACCAATTGTAAACAAAGCAATATTTGCCTGATTACCGAGCTCTAATATTTTTCGAATATGTCGGTCTGCCTCCATCGCCTGTTTAACGACAACGTGGTCAACAATCGCAGGTAACGGTAGATTATGGGGGGTTGTATTATAAGCCTTCCCGAAAAGATACAATATTTCAGATGCGTATGTGTTTGTTTCGGCATGGCTTACGCCGCCTTTTAATTGAACAACTTTCACGTTTTTTACATATTTCTGCTTTAGTTCGATAGCAATATGATAAAGAGTCGTTCCCCATGTAACACCGATTATGTCCTCATCCTTAACAATTTCATCAAGAAACATGGCTGCCTTTTCCCCAAGGTAATTTTTTATAATATGGTTTTCGTATTGAGGAATGGAGGCTACTACTGCTTTTTTTATATTGAATTTTTTTTCTAACCTTTCTGCTAAATTTTCTACGTTCTCAGTAGGGTCCATTATATTAATCTGGACGATGCCGTCACTCTTCGCCTGCTGCAATAATCGTGATACAGTCGGTCGTGAAACCCCTAGAAGCTTGGCAATTTCGTTTTGGTTATAATCCAATAAATAATATAATTTGGCTGCTTCGATAACCTTTGCTAATTTTTCTCGATCCACACGCATCACCTTAAATCTTAGATATTTTCTTTATTGTAACAAAAATTAGGAATGAATCCATAGTTTCTTTACATTTGTAAAATCCTAATTGAACATATTATCTCTTTCTGTAGAAAAGAGGCCGAGCGTCACAAAAATAAATTTTTTATCCTGTCCGAGTAATTCTGTCCGTTTCCAGACTCGATGAATTTCTACGTTGATTTAGGGGGAAAATTTACATACCACATAAAGAATGGCATCACAGCTAGAATAGACACGAAAAAGTCATCTGTTATCCTTCATTTCTTCTGTATACTATAATAAGGAAATCCTATTCTGAAAGGGGGAGATGCTATGCAGAAATTAGGAGGATACATATATCGAAATCGCAAGTGGGTCCTGGTGTTTTGGGTTTTGGCCATTTTTTTGTTTGGTTTTTTTGCATTAAAATTACCTTCAGTTTTAAGCGGGAATGGCTTTGAATATAAAGGGGAATATAATGAAACAAGGAAAATACTTGAAAAAGAATTTGGGCATTCCAAATCATCGATTATCCTTGTTTTCGAAAAAGAAAAAACCGTCAGTGACGAGAATTTTAACAGATTTATTCAGGATACCATGGAAAAATTAACGAAATTTGATGCAGCAGAAAGGATTATTTCACCTTTCGAACAGGATGGAATGTTCAAAGATCGTTATGCCTATGCGCTCCTAACTTTTAATAAAAAGGCCGAAAGCCTTGGTCCGGAAATTGCTGAATTAAAGGACTTACTAAAAAATAAAAATGACCTAAAGGTCACTATGACAGGGGAACCCATTATTGTTCAAGACCTAAATGTAGCAAGCCAGGAAGATTTAGCAAAAGCAGAAATGATTGGTCTGCCGATTGCCCTAATGGTCCTCATCCTTGCGTTTGGAAGTCTTGTTGCCGCCTCGCTTCCATTAGTTATCGGTGTTATTTCCATCCTAATCACCATGGGAACTGTTTACTTTTTTAGTTATGGTACTGATTTAACCATCTTTATTTTAAATATTGTTCCAATGATTGGCCTTGCCTTAAGCATTGATTTTGCCTTGCTATTTATCAATCGATATAAAGAAGAATTACAAACTAAATCTATTCAAGAAGCCATTGAAATAACGATTGCCACAGCAGGCAGGTCGATTATCTTTTCCGGGCTTTGTGTGTTTATCGGGCTATCAGGTCTTTGGTTTATCCAAATTGATATTTTCCAAAATGTTGCCCTTGGCGGCATGACGGTTGTGCTTATTTCTGCATTATGCGCTTTAACCTTCCTCCCTGCCTTGCTTGCGTTATTAGGAAAAAAAGTCAATAAATTAAGTGTGTTACGAATCTCTAACACGAAAATGAGCATTTGGCACAAGTTTGCTAAGTTTGTAATGCGACGCCCTGTTATAATGGCTATTGCTGCATTAGCTATTTTGTTGGTGGGACTCATGCCGGTTAGCCAAATGACTTTAGCGATACCAGGCACAGATTCACTTCCACCAAAATACCCGTCTAGGGTGGCTTTAGAAACTTTTAAAGAACATTTTATTGCGAAAGATAAACGTGATGAGAAAAAGGTAACGGTTATTCTTGAAACCAAAGGAAAAATCTTAGGAAAAAACAATCTAATAAAAGTGACCAAGGTCATCAATCAAATGGAAAATGATCCGCTTGTTCATTCGGTTAACTCCCCTTTTTCGGCAACTGGGGTTAAGGATGAAGAACAGCTTTTTCAACTGCTCACCTACGGAGATAAAACAAAATTAGCTCCTGTAGTGGACTACTTTGTAAGAGATAATAAAATGCTTTTGGAAGTGTATTTAAAAACTGGGGAGCACTCTGCAAAGGCCAGACAATGGGTAAGCACATGGGCTAATAAAGAGTTAGGCACTAAAGCATCATTTGGTGGACCGATTAAATTTGAACAGGAAATTTTTACAGAAATTATTAATAAGGCCCCCTATGGATTACTTTTAATCATTATTTCAACTCTGATTATTCTTATGGCTGCCTTCCGCTCTGTGCTCATTCCCGTAAAGGCCATTTTGATGAACATATTAAGCTTAGGCTGTACGTTCGGAATTGTCGTTTGGGTTTTCCAGGAAGGACATTTAGGTATTACACCAGTAAATATTGGATTAATTTTACCCGTGTTTGTTTTTACACTCGTGTTCGGACTTTCGATGGATTACGAGGTCTTTCTTATTTCCAGAATTCAAGAGTTTTACTTAAAAACAGGTGATAACAGCTCGGCAACGATAGCCGGCTTAACCTATACGAGTAAAATTATTACCTCTGCGGCTGCCATCATGATTGTTGTTACCGGTGCCTTTGCCTTTACTGGTGTAATGCCCATTAAACAATTAGGTGTCGGGATTGCTACAGCGATTTTTATAGATGCCACAATCGTTAGGATGGTTCTTGTTCCAGCCTTGATGAAGTTATTAGGTGACTGGAACTGGTGGTTCTTTGGATATAAAAATAAAAAACAGCCTAGTTCACGAAAACAGCCAGCTTGATTTCAACTGGCTGTTTCCGTTTTTTTTGTTTAAATATTTTTTGCATATTGTTCACTTGGAATTTTGCTTAACACCACATATAGGCTGACAGGTTCGCTGCCGCTATTTTTAAACGCCATTTCCTCATCACTGCTCACATGAATTAAATCCGCTTCCGATGCTTCTGTATCAGTACCATTAATAATAATAGTGCCGCTACCTGTCACGACATAAAGATAAACCTCTGTCCCCTGATGTTTGTGGGTGGGAAGTTCCTGTCCTGGTAAGAAGTTCAATACAAATGCTGTCGTTTCACCTTTTTTATAAATAATCCTTTTTGTGAATCTCTCTTCACTATATTCCATAAAGGCTTTAATTGAATTCTTTTCCATAATATCTTCCTCCTTGATTATCCTTCTCCTCCATAATAATTGATAATCATTTTCAATTAAGTGAGCCTCATCACTTTATCTATATATGTCGCAAATTAAATCAATGAAATTACATTTCCAAAGAAAAGCCAGCCGGTAAACCGGCTGACTTTTCTTTTAGGATATTTCTATACCGACAAGCGAAGCCCCTTTTTGCAATGCTTGTTTGTTCACCTCAATCAAATGATGCTTATTTGCTGAAAGAACTTTCTTTAACGATTCAACAATTGAATCAGTTGTCACAATTTTCGTTAGCTCCAGAAATGCACCCAATAAAATCATATTCGCAATTCGAGAATTCCCAAGATCATTGGCCATGTCAGTTGCCGCTATATCAATAATCTTAATATCCTTTCGCTCAGAAGCCCTTACTACTAAGGATGAGTTAACAATTAACAGCCCTCCAGGACGGACACGCGGTTCGAACTTGTCAAAGGAGGGATTATTTAAAACAATGGCAGTTGATGGTCTTGTTACAAGCGGTGACCCGACTGGTTCATCACTCACCACAACAGCACAATTCGCTGTTCCACCACGTTGTTCAGGTCCATATGATGGTAGCCAGGAAACACCTTTCCCTTCAAGCATCCCTGCATAGGCAATGAGTTGCCCCATCGACATGACTCCCTGTCCACCAAAACCAGCAATGATAATCTCTTCTAACATCGATTATTTCCCTCCCTCTTTGTTTTTGTAAACACCAAGAGGATACACTGGGACCATATTATCCTTCACCCACTCCAGCGATTCAGCTGGATCAAGACCCCAGTTTGTCGGGCAGGTGGATAATATCTCGACCATTGAAAAGCCTAAACCCTTTTTCTGCGTTTCAAATGCTTTTCTGATAGCCTTCTTTGTCTTCTGAATATGTGGTACATCATGTGTCGAAACCCGTTCAATATAGGCGGCTCCATCCAGTGTTGCCATCATTTCACAGACTTTAATAGGCAAACCTTGAATGCTTACATCACGCCCAAAAGGGGTTGTCGCCGTTTTTTGACCAATTAACGTGGTCGGTGCCATTTGTCCGCCGGTCATTCCATAAATGGCATTATTGACGAAAATAACTGTAATATTTTCACCTCTAGCCGCAGCGTGAATCACTTCACTAATGCCAATGGAAGCCAGGTCGCCGTCGCCTTGATAAGTAAAAACAAAGCGATTTGGCAGTACCCGTTTCACCCCTGTCGCCACTGCAGGTGCTCTTCCATGTGCTGCCTGCGTCATGTCACAATTAAAATATTCATACGATAATACTGAACAGCCCACAGAGGCTACTCCAACAGTATCTTCTAAAATATCCATTTCTTCTAACACTTCACCAACAAGGCGGTGAATAACTCCATGGGTACAGCCAGGGCAGTAGTGTGTTGGCTTGTCAGTCAACCCGGTTGTTTTTTTAAAAACTGGCTTCATCGTCATATAGTTACACCTCCAGCAACGGTGATAATCTTATCGTAAATTTCTTCTTGGGTAGGGACAACACCACCGGTTCGACCATAGAAATCCACTGGAGCATGGCCACTTACAGCAAGTCTAACATCTTCAATCATTTGACCGGCACTCATTTCAACAGAAACATATGCTTTTACCTGTTCCCTTGTTTCAATAAACGGCTTTTCAGGGAAAGGCCAAAGTGAAATTGGCCTAATTAAGCCAACCTTGACTCCATCTTGCCTTGCCTTGTTTATCGCATTCATTGTAATCCTTGCTGTCGTACCGAAGGCAACCATAATATATTCGGCATCATCAATATGATAGGTTTCATAGCGAACTTCATTTTCCTTTATACGAGCGAATTTTTGCTGAAGATTCCTATTTCGCCACTCAAGACTCTCGGCATCAAGTTCAAGAGAAGTAATAATTTTCGGACCCCCATCACCGCGCGTGCCTGTTGTCGCCCATTCTTTCTTACACTGCTCCGTATCAGAACGTTCGCCAAACTCAACAGGCTCCATCATTTGCCCAAGCATACCATCGCCCATCAAAATCACCGGTGTCCGATAACGGTCGGCAATATCAAAAGCATCCTGGGTCAATTCAACGATTTCCTGTAGGCTGGCTGGCGCTAAAACAGGGATATTGTAATCCCCGTGGCCTCCGCCCTTTGTAACTTGAAAATAATCTGATTGTGCCGGTTGAATATTTCCTAATCCTGGCCCGCCGCGTACGATATTACAAATAACAGCAGGAAGCTCAGAACCGACTAGATAGGATATTCCCTCCTGCTTTAAACTAAAGCCTGGGCTTGAAGAAGAGGTCATGACCCTAACACCGGTACTCGCAGCACCATAGACCATATTTATTGCGGCAATTTCACTCTCAGCTTGCAAAAACAATCCACCTACTTCTGGCAGCCTTCTTGCCATATAGGCTACAAGCTCACTTTGCGGCGTAATTGGATAGCCGAAAAAGTATTTACAGCCTGCATGTACCGCCGCCTCTGCAATCACTTCATTTCCTTTCATTAACACTTTCCCCATACAAAAAACTCCCTTCCAATCACACAGTTTGCAAGATTTTAACCGGTCGATAGACAGCGATTACAGCATCTGGGCATATTTGTGCACACTTGGCACAGCTAATACAGTTTTCCTGGTCAACAACGGATGCCGGCCGGTACCCTTTTCCGTTTAAATAATCTGCCAGAAAAATAACATTTGTCGGACATACTTGAACACAAAGTCCGCAGGATTTACAAGTGTCCTCATTAAAAACGACTTTTTTCTCCATGTGGATGCAACTCCTTTAACTTTCCCAAGGTAATTTCATATACCGTTTGATAAATACGACTTGATTATTTTTCGCAAAGTCTTCAGCTTCTTTTGTTAAATGGGCCGATATTGTTGTGTATAAAAAAGGAATATCCAGCTCATCAGCTAAACGACTGCTTAACTGATAGCCTCTTTGAATATCATTCATCGTTGTTTCAGCGCCTATATTTGAATTATTAATAATTCCCGTTATCTTTAAGCGAGAGGCCTTTTCAATCTGTTCAACCGTATATCGGGCCCCATCAACTGAACTGACATACGGGCGATTCCCATTTAGGACAAACAGTAATTCCGGGTTTAAATCCTTCCATTCGTGATAATATTGTCCCAATGCAGTTGCCCCGTCTTTATCGCCACCAGCATCGACGATTAACCGGTACCTAGGATCGTGTAGCACACGATAAATTTCACCGGACACGATGGGAAGATCGGCAGCAGCAAGCCGATTCTTCGGAGCAAGTAATTCAACATCATGTTGTTGAAAGATATTGGCTACATCTCTTGAGCGATAATAAGGATTTATAATATCTAAATCATTTATCGCTGTTTTTTCGAATTTCTGTCTTTCTGACAATGCTAAATTTATCGCAATCTCTGTTTTCCCACTTCCAAAGTGACCAGACAAAATCGTAATTTTACTAAATGAATTCAACTGCCTTTGTCGCTCCTTCCGTTGTTTTATGTAAGCGTTTCCAATGAAAACTTCTGAAAAATTACGAATATCCCTTTATCCGATTATAAAATATCAAAAATAATAGCGCTTTGACCAAAGTCACACTTCACTGGATTGTAATAATTCAAAAAGCGAAAAAAGAAGTTCCATGCAACTTAAATCTATCAAGTATCAAGTAGAAAATCAGGCAGATAATAACATCATAAAACAAGAATTATTAGGTGGTTATACATATGAGGAAAGTTTTACAAATTTATCGGGATGATCTACTGAGCATTACAAGGAACTGGGCTGCAATGGTGATAATTATTGCATTAATGGTACTCCCATCTCTTTACGCTTGGTTTAATATTAAAGCCTCTTGGGATCCATACGGAAATACAAATGGGATTCAAATCGCCGTTTCCAATGATGATGTCGGTACAATCATGAAAGGAAAAAAGATTAATATCGGAAGAGAAATTATTCATTCACTAAAAGACAATAAATCGCTTGGCTGGAGATTTGTTGATACGGATGAAGCGAACAAAGGAGTGGAGCGCGGTAAATATTTTGCAAGCATAACCGTACCCAAAGATTTCTCAGCAAAAATCGCGACTATTCTCAGTGATAATCCCGAAAAGCCAGAGCTTATTTACGTAGTGAATGAAAAAATAAATGCAATTGCTCCGAAAATAACCGCAACAGGAGCAACAGGAATAAAAGATGAGATAAGTAAGAATTTCATTAAAACTGCAAATGGGGTTATTTTTGATATTTTTAATCAGCTAGGAATCGAGCTCCAAAGAAACCTACCAGATATTGAAAAGCTGAAAACAATGATATTTTGGCTGAATGACCACCTAATTGAAGCTGAAACTATTATTAATACTGCAAACACGGATGCTGTCCAAGCTCAAAAAATCGTCGCGGATTTACAAAACAATATTTCGGAAGTAGAAGGCATTATTAATCGAAGCCGCGAACTTTCCGAAAAAATCACTACGTTTCTTGAAAGCAACAAAGATACAATTTCGAACCTGGCTCCAACCGTTAAACAAAATTTAATCTATCTACAGCAAACAGCAGGAGTTGTCGAGCAAATTACCGGAGTTCTATTATCAACAACAGCAAGTGCCGAAGATAAAAAAAAGGCACTAGACGATGCAATCTTCCGTTTAAATACCTTGATAAAGATAGAAACCCTGTTAATCAATCTATTTGAAAAACTAAATGGCTTAGGAAACAGTGCCATCTTGACTGAGGAGCTTGCAGCATTAAACGAACAAAAGAACGCTGCTGAAAGGCTATTGAAAAATTTAAAAACAATTCTCGCACTGGAAACACCATCACAGGCATTATTGGAAAGTACCAATCAAATTTCAAAAGACATTACCACTTCCCTTGAGCAAATATTAAATAGATTCGATGGACAAATTACTCCGAAAATTCAACAATTAAGCGATACAGTGAAAAAAATACCAACAAAAGCCAACGAAGTGTTTACCAAAGCAGATGAGACGCTGCCACAAGTAAAGAAAATTTTGAACGATGCCACTAAAGGAATCACGATTGGGCTAAGAGACATCGCTTTGATTAAAAAGGACTTCCCTGCCGTAAAACAAAATATCAGTGCCATTGCCAACCAAATTCACGAATTTGAAAAATCAGAAGATATTCGTGGGATTATTGATTTGTTACGAAACGATGTACAAAAAGAAAGTGATTTTTTTGCTGAGCCCGTCCTTGTCAAAGAAAAACGACTTTTTCCAATTCCTAATTACGGCTCCGCCATGTCGCCCTTTTTTACTACATTAGCATTATGGGTCGGCGCAATGCTGTTAATCTCCTTAATTTCTGTCGAATTAAAGGAATTGCCCAAAAACTATCATCCGAATCATCTTTATTTAGGAAGATTTTTAATCTTTTTAACGATTTCCTTAGGTCAATCCATTATCGTCACATTAGGTGATATCTATCTGCTAAAGACATATGTTGCTGCAAAACTATGGTTTATCCTATTCGCATTACTCATTAGTGCTTTATTTATGTTAATTACCTATACGTTAGTTTCGATTTTCGGTAATGTCGGTAAAGGTCTGGCAATTGTTTTCCTTGTTTTGCAAATCTCCGGGGCAGGAGGAACCTTTCCCATCCAAGTCATGCCAACCTTTTTTCAAAAGCTCAATCCCTATCTACCGTTTACCTATGCCATTAGTCTCATGAGAGAAGCGACCGGAGGAATTCAATGGGATGTTGCCAAAAGAGACCTGACTGTTTTTCTTTTTATTGCCTTCATCACCTTACTATTTGGCCTTGTCTTTAAGGGACCCATTGAAAAATATGGCGGCGGTCTAAAAAGGAAAACACAAGAAAGCAGACTTATCCACTAAACCAGCTTCAATCACATACTTCTTATCAAAAAAACGAATACTACCATTACCTTACAAGATAGATCATCTAGGAGGTTAGCTTAGTGCCAAGAACAAGGATTTTTTTCTTACTACTTACACTTATTCTTTATTGGCATTCGTTCCCTTTTTTTTCAAATGCCGAAGAGAAGACTCAAGGAATAGTTGATTTACGAATTCTCGAAACGACAGACCTGCATGCAGATTTAGTTAATTATGATTATTATCAGACACAGACAGATCACCGGGTTGGCCTAGTCAAAACAGCCACACTGATCCATCAAGCAAGGAAGGAAACTAAGAATTCCTTATTATTTGATGTCGGTGACCATTTAAAAGGGAATCCTCTCGGAGAGTATTTAGCAAGAATTCGAGGAATGCATAAAGGAAAAGTTCATCCGGTTTATCGTGCTTTTAATTATTTAGCCTATGATGCCATCGCCATCGGTAATCACGAATTTAACTACGGGCTAAAATTCTTAAATGTCGCTTTGAAGGGTGCGAACATGCCTGTAATCAATGCCAATGTTTATTCTGTAAAAAAAAACAAACCATACTTTATGCCCTATGTCATTTTGAAAAGAAAAGTGGTTGACCTAAGTGGCGCCCATCATGAACTAAAGGTTGGCGTAATAGGTTTCATGCCTACACAAATAATGAGCTGGGACCGGGCCAATCTTGAAGGGAAGGTCTTTGCCAAACCAATCGTCGATGCGGCAAAGGAATTTGTACCGGCCATGAAAGCTGAAGGAGCCGATATCATCATTGCCCTTGCCCACACTGGTATCAGCAATGAACCCTATAACCCCGACACCGAAAATGCTGTCTATTATTTAACTCAAATCCCTGGAATTGATGCCATACTGGCCGGGCATTCACACAGTGTTTTTCCTGGACCTGTTTATGAAAAACTACCAAATACAAATTTAGATACAGGAGAAATCAATGGAAAACCTGTTGTCATGGCAGGTGCCTTTGGGAATCGTCTCGGAATTATTGATCTTCGGCTTGAATATTCTTCAGGAAAGTGGAAGGTAGTTAAGGGAACATCTTTGACAAGACCTATTGCCGATGAAAACGGCAAACCCCTGGTGAAAAAAGATAAACGTTTATTTAAATTAGTGAAACCAGAGCATGAAGAAACAGTTGATTTTATCAGAAAAATAGGGCTTTAAACGAGAAAACTTTAGTGGAATTTTCTGAAACTTTTTTACTTTACATCTCAAGAATCCTTTTATAAAATAAAGTAGATAATAAATATGGTGAATTATGGTGGAGTCTGTCAATACGGACTCCTTTTGTCTTTTTTTTACAATCACCATATAAGGTGAAACTTCGATCTGTGGGGGATTTTTCGATCCCCACTGATTGTTAGTTGAACCAATCGGGCTTTTTCGGGCAGTTGATCCCCCACTAATCCTTTTTCGTTCCCGCAAAGTCTTTTTAAGTGGGGGTCTTACTGCCCGTTAATGCGGGATAAATATTTGGGAGAAGAGGTCGGTAAATGTCAACACAAGCTATCATTGCAATAGGTGTATTTCTTATTACTTATGCTTTTATCGTTACAGAAAAGATCCACCGCACCATCATTGCGATGGCCGGCGGAATCATGATGGTTTTATTAGGGATTGTCGGTCAAGAAGAGGCACTCCAACATATTGATTTTAATACTCTCGGATTGTTGACAGGAATGATGATTATTGTTGCGATAACCGCCGAGACAGGTTTGTTCAAATACATTGCCATCTGGGCTGCAAAGAAAGTAAAAGGCGATCCATTAAAAATATTGGTGGTTCTGGCGATTATTACTGCCCTTGGTTCGGCATTTTTAGATAATGTCACCACAGTCCTGTTAATGGTTCCTGTAACCTTCAGTATCACAAGACAGTTACGAGTAAATCCTATCCCTTTTTTAATTACAGAGGTTATTGCTTCAAATATTGGCGGAACTTCTACACTCATCGGTGACCCGCCGAATATTATGCTAGGCAGCGCCGTGAAAGAGCTTACCTTTATGGCGTTTATCAACAATCTTACAGCCATTTCATTTTTTATTCTATTTGTTAATATCGCAATATTAGCTTTCATTTATCGGAAACAGCTTCGAACATCTTCCGAATTAAAGGCAAATCTCATGGATTTAGACGAAAAAGAGGAAATTACTGACAAGACCCTATTAATGAAGTCGTTAATCGCTCTTACAGTCACTATTTTAGGCTTCTTCCTGCATCAATTGCTTCATATTGAGTCAGCAACAGTAGCGTTAACAGGTGCTTTTCTGTTACTTCTATTAACAGGAGAAAAATATTTGGATAAAGCTTTTTTAAAGGTAGAATGGACCACCATCTTCTTCTTTATCGGACTATTCGTTCTCGTCTCAGGCTTGATTGAAACAGGGGTCATTTCATTGTTAGCAGATTACTCTGTTCACCTTACCGGAGGAGATCTAACATCTACCTCGATTTTAATTCTATGGGTAAGTGCTATTGCATCTGCATTTATTGACAATATTCCATTTGTGGCAACCATGATCCCAATGATTAAAGACATGGGGGAACTTGGAATTCATAATTTAGAACCGCTGTGGTGGAGTTTATCACTCGGTGCTTGCCTTGGCGGTAACGGAACATTAATTGGGGCCAGTGCCAATGTGATTGTTGCTGGGCTTGCAGCGAAGGAAGGGCATTCGATTATTTTCGGAAAATTCTTATTAATCGCCTTTCCATTAATGATCCTATCGATCATAATCTGTACAGTCTATATTTACTTAAGATATTTAGTTTAGGAGGAGAATAATGAACGTAGAGTATAAATATGATGAAAAGCTTCTCGAACTGAAAGAATTCGTTAACGGGGATGATATCGAATTCTTGATTACCTTGCATGATAGTAAACTAAAGAAAAAAATCGTAAAAGTTCGAGAATTTTTTGAAGAAAATAGGGTCTTAACAGATATCCATTATTACATCCATCCTAATAACAGATATCAAGTAATCGTTAGAAAAGACTATTATAATGAATTTATCATCCAATTATTTAGGCAACAATTAGTAAAAGAACTAATTTGGGTCTAAAGAACAAAAGGCGGAAGCGCCCGTTTAGCGGCGTATGGACTCCTCGAAAAAGCTAACGCTTTTTCTTCGTGCGATGCT
>NZ_DALZYO010000055.1:0-26983 GCF_031988165.1 Neobacillus sp. | reverse complement strand
TTTGATGAAGGTTTAAAAAAGAATCCCCTGGATTTATCCATGGGGAGAAGTCAATTTGACCAATAAATGGTAAGATTTAGAGAAAGGATTCCGAAAGAAGCGAGGTAGATGAATGACTATTTATATTGCATTGTTACGGGGGATTAATGTTGGTGGGCATCATAAAATAAAAATGGCAGACTTGAAAAGCTTATTGGAAACGAAGGGCTTACAGAAGGTAAAAACATATATTCAAAGTGGGAATGTTTTGTTTGAATCAGAAGAGGATGCTAAACATCTTAGCCAACGAATGGAAGATGAAATCAACAAGACGTTTGGTTTTCCGGTACCTGTTATCTTGAGAACAGCTGAGGAATTCGAACAGATAATAAAAAATTGCCCATACTCACCAGACTTATTAAATGAAGGCGAAAGTGTCCAAATTGCCTTTTTGGCTGATGAACCTTCATCGGAAGGAATCAATCATCTGTTGAACTTTCCTAGTGATCAGGATGAATGCAGCATAATCGGGAAGGAAGTTTATTTCTTTTTTCGTCAAAGCATCCGCGATTCGAAGCTCGCGACTCAGCTTCCGAAGTTAGGCGTTCCGGCAACGGTTCGTATTTGGAAAACGGTGAATAAATTATCGACAATGTCAAAAGATATTTGAATGGAACTAAATCGTTACAATTGTCAGATGGGCCTGAAACGATTAACATAGAACAAAATGAAAGGGGTGCTTTTGAATGATGGACTTAAATAGCTGGTTTGAAAAAGGAATGACATGGGGGGAGTACGTCGACTCGATGATGAAAAATAAAGAAGAAATGCTCTCCGTTTATGAGCGTTTTTCGTTAACTTCCGAGGATAAAAGCCGACTGGAGTCATTAAAAGAACAAAAGCTACGTGCTATTGTACTCACAGAGGATTGGTGTGGGGATGCGTTGCTGAATAACCCGATTTTGATGAAGATTGCCGAATCAGCGGGGATAGAGCTCCGTTTTGTCCTCCGAGACCAAAATCTCGAGTTAATGGATCAATACTTAACCAATGGAACGTCACGAGCGATTCCTATTTATATTTTTATCGATCAAGAAGGTAATGAGGTGGAAGTTTGGGGACCAAGAGCACCTGAAGTGCAGGCTCTTGTGATGGAAGGGCGTGCGGGGTTGCCGGATAAGGATGCTGAGGACTTCCAGGAGAAGCAAATAGCGATGTATAAAGAGTTGGTTACTTCCTACCAAAACGATGCAGCCATTTGGAAAACTGTTTCCAATAGTATTATGAATACATTATTATAATAAAATTGATCCTCGGTAGATTCTATCGGGGATTTTTTTAAAAAAGAAAAGTATAAAATTTTCAACTTTTAGTAAAAGCCTATTTTTGTGTCCATACCATTAGAGGCCGATTCAGAATTTCAACTTCTTTCCCAAGAACTTCAAAGTGTTTTTTGGAATAAATTCACATAGCTATCGATAAAAAGGTTGAAAGATAGTACAATTTAGGAAAGTGGTGGAATGAATAAGATCCATTTTAAATAAAAAAGAGTGAAAATTCTAACTATTAATTCGGAAAAAGGAGGTAAAAAATGAATTTGAAAAAACCAATAAATTCTTTAAATATTACTCAGTTTTTATCGGCTTTTGCAGATAGTGCCATTATCATTATTATTGCTTTTATGATGAAGGAATCGATTGGAACAAATGATGATCATAATCCCTATATATTTTTAGTAGAAACGTTCTTCCTGTTTGCCTATGTTTTATTCGCCCCATTTGTGGGTACATTTGCGGATCGAAATTCGAAGTCGAAGGTGCTGTTTACAGGGAATACGGTGAAAGTAATCGGAATTTTATTATTAATTATCGGTTTTAGTCCAGCGTTAAGCTATGGGGTCATCGGTCTCGGTGCAGCCATTTATGGTCCTGCTAAATATGGTATTTTAAAAGAATTAACAACAGGTAATAAAGAACTACTGGACGCAAATGGGAAGTTAGAAGGATTCACCATTTTAGCGATTATCTTAGGGACAGTTGTTGGAGGTATTTTTGCTTCTCATTCTCTATTTGGAAAATTCTTTTGTTTAGGCGTATATAGTTTGTCTGTTTTGTTAGCATTAAATATACCTGTCAAGGAAGGAAACAAGCAATTAAATTATAAAAAGGAAGCATTACAATTTTTTCGCGATGTAAAATTTTCTTTTCAAAATCCTCGCCTCAATTTTACCCTTGTTGGAAGTGGTGCCTTTTGGATGATCTCTGTTGTCATCAAAAATGCATTATTCCTTTGGATCCCACTAAACCTGGGTATTAAAAGTGGTTTTCCTTTATCTTTAATTATTGGAATGACGGCAATTGGGATTGTCATTGGCTCTTTATTAGCAAAAAAATATACATCTGTTGAAAAGTTTTACCGTGCCAATCTTTATGGTCTAATTGTTGCGGGGCTTGCGATTATATTCCCGCTCATTTACGGGCATAATCTAGTTGCTCAAGTAGTTGTCTGTCTATTGCTGCTTGGTCTAGGAATATTCGCGGGACTATTTATTATTCCTTTAAACGCTACGCTTCAAGAGGAGGGGAGTGGAACACTAGGAGTTGGTAAAACAATCGCCGTTCAAAATTTTGTAGATAATTCGACGATGTTATTTGGCACCTACTCTGTTTATCTTCTTAATGCTCGTTATGGTTTTTCCGTAACCACTTCTCTTGTTATCTTTGGTTTTATTTATTTACTTTTTATTTTATATTTAGGTAATAAATCTAAAAAGTGGAATCAGACGCCACTCAGCTTACATTCAGGATTATGAAAGTAAATAAGATCCCCAGTAGAAATTTCTACTGGGGATCTACCTTTTCATCAATGATAACATTTTGACTTTGAGAATTGTCTAGCTCGATAAGAACAAGTTTTGATACCCGGCGCATGCGCTTTGCTTAGAAGCCACTGTTCTTCGGAGGGATTCGGTCGTTAATCAATGTTTTATCATCGATTTTTGGTTCAATGCCAAGAATAAGATTACGGATGTTGGAGCGATGGAGATAAATTAAGAGTAACGAGAATAATAAAAAGATAAGTTCTAATTCTAGTTTTGTGGAAATGAGAGCATAGATGAGCATAGTAAGGCCAACCGAGATGGAACCAAAAAACACATATTTCGTTAAAAAAATCACTAAAAAGAAGGTAGTATAAGAGACTACTAATAACGGGAAGTTGGCTATCAGCAGTGCACCAGCGGTTGTTGCGATCGCCTTTCCACCGCGAAATCCTGCAAAAATGGGAAAGCAATGACCCACTACAGCGACTAGTCCAAAGTAAATGGGGTCAACGTCCAAGTTAAAGTAGATTGGCAGGTACGCTGCCACGGCACCTTTGGCGAGGTCGATGAGTAGTACAAGGATGGCTGACTTTTTTCCAAGCACCCTCAGTGTGTTGGTAGCGCCAGGATTTTTGCTGCCGTGGTCACGGATATCGACACCGAAGAACAGTTTGCCCACAATTAGCGCGGTGGGAATGCTTCCAATTAAGTAGGAAGCAAGAAGTAATAACCAGAACATGACATCACTCCTTTGTGACAATAATTTTCCTAATCTACTAGCATTCTATCATAATAAAGTGGGATTATTTTGTTGAATTATCACTATTAGGAAAGAAAGGGAGCACTTTACATGAAACAAATTGATTTTGCCCAAGTTGCTAATAGCTATGCTCGTTCAAGAGAAGATATTCCCGTCACGTTAATGGATAGCCTTCTGCTAAGAAATATTTTTTTTGCAGGAAAAAAAGTTGCTGATATTGGTGCGGGAACGGGTGCATTAACGAGGAAAATTGTGATGCGAAAAGCGGATGTTGTTGGAGTCGATCCATCACAAGCTTTACTAGAACAGGCAAAATTGAGAGTAGCAGAATAACCTTTTCGAACGTGCGATTTCTTCGTACGTTTTTTAGTGATTTTCCATCCATATATTGAAGAATGGTATGATGAAAAAAACCAAATATATTTTTTAAAAATAGTGTAGGGGTTTTTCAAAAACGTTTCGTCTATTAATGTGACTGACTAGAGAGAAAGGGGGAGAGAACAATTAGCGACACAGCTTTAATAGAAAAAGTGCTAGATGGCAATGATCATGCCTTTCGCCTTTTGGTTGAGAAGTACCGCAATGACGTGTTCCGGACTGTCTTTGCCGTTCTTCACGATCAAAAGGAAGCAGAAGATGCCGCCCAAGAAGTGTTTATAAAGATTTACACCTCTCTCCCCCAATATGGAAATCAGGGTTTTAAAACGTGGATGACGCGAATTGCCGTTAATCATGCGATAGATGTAAAGCGGAAACAGGCTAGAAGAAGAGAGGAAGTCGTCGATACCCTCGAACAGCAGGCTCTAGGGACACCGAGCGACAGTGTTGAAAGGGAAATCATTGAGCAGGATCGACGCAGTCTTGTTAGGAAGAAGCTTAATGAAGTACCTGAGAATTACCGCGAAGTGATCTACGGCTTTTATATAGCGGAAAAAAGCTATCAACAAATGGCCGAGGAACAAAATGTTCAGGTGAAAACAATTGAAACGAAACTATACCGGGCTCGCCATTGGATGAAAAAGAATTGGAAGGAGGACGATTTTTCATGAAGCATTACCTGTACGATGATTGGCTCCAATACGTAAAAAATGAACTGAATGACCAGGATCGTGAGCAGCTTGAAAGTCACTTGTATACATGTGACCAATGCCTTGATCAATATTTACAAGCGATGGCAGAGAATGAATCATCGCTTCCGATTCTTACGAATGAGAGTGGATTTACGGATTTTGTGATGGCGGAGGTCGCTAAGCAAAAGGTTTCATTGGAACATGTGGAAACACAGATGAGCCCGAAATTAGAACTGGTATCGAAAGAAACGGCTGGGGAACAGTCAAAATCAATTGGAAAAGCAAACCAGAAAAAGCCGTTTTATCAGCATGCGGTATTTCATTATCTGCTAGCGGCGGTTGCAACCCTTCTATTGACCTTCTCAGGAGCCTTTAAATCAATTGCTATATATGCAAATTCATTAGAAAGTCCGCAAGTTCAGGAAAAGAAACCTTCGATGACAGAAGGCGTTATTAATAAAACGTTCGCATGGATGGATTCACTAGAAAAAAAGGAGGCAGATAAGAAATGAAAAGTCCAACCAAGGCTTTAACTTTATCCCTATTTCCAGGCCTGGGCCATATTTATTTCGGTACCATGTTTCGTGGGGTGATGTACTTACTATCGATTGTTGGCCTAGCTTTTGTTACCGTTATTTCATTATTTACTAATAATGAGGAAGTGGCTATCCTAGCCTTTATGGCCGGTATCGTCATCTATTTGATTAGTTTCATTGATATGGGCGTTCAGATTTCAAAACAAAAGAAGGCACTTACAGCAGCACATCCGGACTACCTGAATTCCAAGGCAGATCAGGATTCAGAACGGTTTTATACGATTGTCCTATCATTTATTCCGGGCCTCGGTCATTTTCAACTTGGCTTAATGAATAGAGGATTAACGTTATTGGCAACATTTTTTGGTCTAGGTGCCATGGTCACTTTTATTACTGCCATATCCAGTCGCGGCGAATTTCTTGTCTTTTTGGCGGCCTTGCCGATTATCTGGGTATACGGCTTTTTTGACGCAGTACAACAAGTGAATAAAAAGCAACGCGGTGAGGAGTTAATTGACCGAACGATTTATGAGGATTTTGAATTACGGCGGGAAGACGGTAAGAAAAGTAAGGCAATTGCCACCTTCCTTTCGATTTTTCCAGGTGCAGGTCACCTTTATCTTGGCTTGCAGCGACGTGGGATTCAGCTAATGGCAGCGTTCTTGTTTTCGGTGTATATATTAGATGTGTTACGGCTTGGTATCTTCTTGTTTTTAATCCCGATTATCTGGTTTTACAGCTTTTTTGACGCTATGCAAAAGGTTTCAAGATATGGGGAAGAAAAGGTTGAAGATGTACCGATTATCGCCTATTTCCTTAATCATCAAAGATGGGTCGGCATTGGTTTGATTTTGATGGGTCTCTACTATTTAGTGATGAACGTACTGCTTAAGGCACTCTCACCGATAATAAATCGGTTAATTAATTTCGACATTATGTATTGGATCCAAGGGTACCTCCAAACTGTTCTCGTCTGTGTGCTGTTAATCGGCGGCGGGATTAAGCTTTTATCTGGAAGCAAACAAAAGAAGGAGGCGGAGAATCATGAGTAGGTGGGGAAAAGCAATAGCAGGACTGGCTTTACTCGGAGCGGAAATTGGGTTCCTTTTTAGAAAAAGGAAAGGGGGAGAAGAACTATGAGAACTTGGCGTGTTGGAACGTTTTCAATGGGGGCCTCGCTCGTTTTCCTTGGCCTCCTCCTTTTTTTCTCGAAATTCCTTGGATTAAATCTTGTTCAAGTGATGACGTCGTGGTGGCCGGTATTATTAGTCGTCCTTGGTATTGAGATTCTGCTCTATTTATTTTTGTCACGACAGGAAAAGCCGGTATTAAAATATGACTTTCTCAGTATCTTTTTTGTTGGATTGCTCGGTACTGCTGGTATTGCATTTGCATTTTTAAGCACAACAGGGCTTATGGGCAAGGTGGAAGATGTCATGGCGAGGGAGGAGCGGTCGTTTGAACTGCCTGCTTTTTCGCACAAAATGGATGATAGCATCAAACGGGTGGTTGTCAGGACGGTAGGCTATGACATGACAATTGAGGCAACAGAGGAAAAAGAGGTTTCGATGTTCGGTACTTACCGGGTACAAACAGCGAAAAAAACGAAGCTACTCCAAAGCGCAGATGATATCATTGCGGCCAAACAAAAGGGCGACACGCTTTATTTAAATGTAAAGACGTTGCCGAATGAGATTGGGCCATTTGATTCACAAGGGATTGTTGCAGCAACGATTTTGGTTCCAAAAGATGTGAAGCTTGAGGTAATTGGCAATGATAATTCCCTTATTCTAAAGCCGCGGATGCTCGCGAATGATTGGAATATTGAAAATATCTCCTCGGTTGTGGTCGATGTTGTTGCAAACAGCCATTTAAAGGTAGCTGCGGTGAATGCCCAGGAGGTAAGGGGGAAGGAAGGCGAGTGGAAGTTGTCGGAGAAACCCAATTCTGAAGATCCCGATCATTCGCTACCGAAAAATGCGATTTATCAATCTGGCGAAGGCAAATACCATATTAACATCGCCAATGCTTATTCGGTCAGTCTCCAGACGAATGAATAAACAATCACATCTTATTTTTGCAAAAAAGTAAAAAAAGGTTATGATAGGTTATGGACTTTGGCTTGCAATAAGTTTGTAAGCAAAGATGATAATTGGTAGAATATAGAATTGATTGGATAGACTATCCAAATACCGATTTTTACTTCAAAAATAGGATGATGAA
The DNA here is from genome assembly GCF_031988165.1 of Neobacillus sp. Lineage (NCBI taxonomy): Bacteria > Bacillati > Bacillota > Bacilli > Caryophanales > Bacillaceae > Neobacillus > Neobacillus sp. The sequence continues at coordinate 19,594 of NZ_DALZYO010000055.1, read as the reverse complement.
TGATGAAAAGAGCAAGACTGATTTACAATCCTACTTCAGGACGTGAAATGATTAAGCGTCATCTTCCGGAAATCCTTCAAAAATTAGAGGCTGCCGGTTATGAAGCTTCCTGCCACGCGACAACGGGTGCCGGTGACGCGACGAATGCTGCACGAATTGCTGTTAAGCGCAAGTATGATGTGGTCATTGCAGCAGGCGGCGACGGAACCATTCATGAAGTGGTGAACGGCCTCGCTAATCAAGAGTATCGACCAAAGTTGGGAATCATTCCAACTGGCACGACGAATGATTTTGCCCGAGCCCTACACATACCTAGGGATGTCAGCAGTGCAGTGGAGATTATCACTAAAGGGGAAATGATCCCTGTTGATATTGGCTGCATTAATGACAAATACTTTATTAATATTGCAGGCGGCGGTAGAATGACCGAGCTTACATACGAAGTGCCAAGCAAATTAAAAACAATGCTCGGCCAGCTTGCCTACTATCTAAAAGGGATGGAAATGCTACCTTCCATTAAAGCATCCCATCTTCGAATCGAGTATGATGGAAAGCTATTTGAAGGGGAAGCAATGATGTTTCTTGTTGGCTTGACCAATTCGATAGGCGGATTTGAAAGGCTGGCACCGGATGCCTCGATAAACGATGGATTGTTTTCACTTTTAATCTTGAAAAAAGTAAATCTGGCAGAGTTTATCCGAATTGCATCCTTAGCAGTTCGTGGTGAACACGTGAATGATCCGAATTTGATTTACACGCAGGCAAACCGGATTAAGGTTTATTCAGATGAAAAGGTGCAGCTGAATTTAGATGGTGAATTCGGTGGCTTATTACCAGCAGAGTTTGAAAACCTGTATCGACATTTAGAAGTGTTTGTGCCACTTGCGGACATTCGTCCCAATGACCGGCCGACGGACTGGGAGTCAGGACAAAGATATAGCTAAGAAAAGCCCGTTCCAGTAGGAGCGGGCTTTTTTCTAAAGAAAAAAAGGTATCCTTTTACTTCTAAAACCGTCTAGCTCCAGCGCTTTTCTTAAGTTAAAAGCTCTGTTACCCTTTTGCTTCCCAATAAAGAGCTTGAATGAATTTTTTAATGTTAATCCGAGAATGACTGTTTTCATCTTGTGCCTTGCCTTCTAGTTCAAGCATTTTCATTCGAACTTGCGTATAGTCAAAGAAACTGGATGAATAGTTTTCAAACTTGGGATTGGTGTAATCGGTAAGTCCAAGTGAAGCAATATGCTCCAATGCTTGATGGATAGCACGGCGAATTCGCTGCTCGCCCGCTTTCATTTCTTTTCTTACCTCCTGAGTCGAGATGGACGGTCCGAAACGTTTTTCAATTATTTTTTCATATAAATCCTTTAGCGGCGGGGTTTCACGTATCCCGTCTTTTTCTAATTGTGAAAAAATCGCTAAAATATCAAGCAGATCTTTATTACCGCTCTCTCCGATAATACCAAGCTCACACAGGATGTTCCTTCCAGATTGAATAATTGGATTCTGAGTGGACTGATAATGGATTTCAGGGTTTCTCTTTTGTGTGTGGTTAGTTAAATGGCTTAAAGATTTTTGAATGTCAATAAGCGATTTTTCTAGCTGCAGCTGACTGGATACCTTTTTTAGGATGTTGACGACCTCAAGACGGTTAATCGGTTTAGTAATATAGTGGTCTACCCCTAGAGAATAGGCTTCACCAATCATATCCTTTGTTTCAACCTGGGAGATCATAATAATTTTTCCATGAAAGAAAGGAGCAATTTCTCTAATCGTTTCAATTCCATCACGATTCGGCATTAACAAGTCAATCATCAAGATATCAATTTCTTGTTCAGCGAGTATATCAGCGTATACTTCAGAGCCATCCTCTGCATCCCCGGCGACAGTCCCCAAATCTTCTTCCTCGATAATATTAGAAAGCATCGCCCTAATAGTAGTAGAATCATCAACAATAAAAAATTTCAAAGCTATCATCCTCTTTCTATTAAGCTTGCGACCGGAAGGCGAATTTCAAAGCTGGTTCTGTTTCTCACATCTGCATCTAAAAGTTGGAGCTCGCCGCCGATATTTTCAATCACATTTTTTATGTAAGATAAACCAATTCCATTTGAGGCTATCCCCGCTTGGTCAAACTTAGTGGTAAAGCCTGGTTCAAAAATGAAGGGTTTATTTTTCTCAGATATTCCCGGGCCATTATCACTTACCATGATATGGACCATGTCATCCACTCTGCTTACAGCTAACTCAATCTGGCCTTTTTCAATTATTGCCTCGACAGCATTAGATACTAGATTGTTAACAAGTGAAAAAAGGATAACCGTCCGATAATAGGGGTGTTCTCCCAAAATATTTACTTGGTAATCAATGGATTTTTCGAGCATTTCCCCATATCGTTTATTGGACGTAATGATTACCTCAATAATTTCTTTTAAGTCCATATTGTCACTTAGGTTTTCTTTGACCATTAATTTCGATAATCCTGCATAGATGCGCTGATTATCCTTCTTAATTTCATGCATTTGGCCAGCGATTTTTAGAGCAGCTTGAGCTTGATGATGGTTTTCCAAGCCCTTTAAGTCCCGATAAAGGCCGTAACAGGCACTTGTTAATTCCTCCGCATTCTTGGTTGACTTCTTCAATTGAATCATCTCTACATATAAATTTGAAATTAATAATAAAATTTGCTCGTTTCGCGTTCGCTGCTGTTCTTCTGCTAATCTTGTTTCTCTTATGATAAGAATATTAAAAAAACCAAGGACGAAGAAGCTACGGATAATCGCAATTCCGCCAATAGTCACCAAGGTAGTGAAGGTAATTGGCATATGTGAAGAAGAGTAACGACAGGTGATTTCGACCAAACTGGCTATGATTTCGTTTATGACACCGAACAAGCCAATGAAAAACGGTTTTTCATGCCAAGTATTCATTTTGAAAAGGTAAAAAAGTAAGGAAAAAATCAAATAATAAAAAAAGACAGGGAAATGTAAAACAAAGGCGTCAAATAAATGAAAGGAGTCAACTTGGATTCCGTACAAGAAAATACGGAAGAGAACCACTGTAGTTCCTGCAAGGATTCCAGCTATTAAAGGATGAATTTTTCGAGAAAATAATAAAATAAAGAAAAAAACAGGTGTTCCCAAACTTACCCTTATATCGCCATCAATCGGGTAAAACTTCAACTCACCAGCTATAGGGACTACAATCATTAAAAACAAATAGGCTAATAATTTTTCTCGCACAAATTCACTTCCAGTATAGGTGACTATAATTCTGTTCCTCCATTTTATCGTAATCGTTTTGCGACTAATTGTAATCAAAATAATTGACAAATTTATTAAGTTTCTAGTTGATTTTGTGGGTTTCTGTAGTTTTTTGTAGTTCTGACGATATGCTCATAGTGAACAAAGGAAGCTTTAAAAAGTAGGCCTGAGGTTCCTTTATCGAAATTCTCAGCAATTATTTTACTAAATTAGAAGGCACAAATGGTAGTGCAGCCCTAAAAGGCGAAAACATTTGTGAGGATTTTCACAAACAAACTATTTGAAAGCGGGTGATAAGGTCAAGAATTACGGAAGCTAAAGGGGTCGTTTTATAAAAAAACATTACCGTATGGAGGTAAACGACATGTTTTGGGTTCAATTTTTAATCGTTCTTGGCTGTATTTTTATCGGAGCGCGTTTAGGTGGGGTTGGCCTTGGTGTCATGGGCGGCGTCGGACTGGCCATTCTCGTATTCGTTTTTGGCCTACAGCCAACATCAGCGCCAATCGATGTGATGCTGATGATTTTAGCTGTGATATCAGCAGCTGGAGCCTTACAGGCCGCAGGCGGAATGGATTATCTTGTTTTTCTAGCTGAAAAAGCTCTGCGGAAAAATCCGAAGTGGATCACATTCATTGCACCGCTAGTTACGTACGTTTTCACTTTTTGTGCCGGCACCGGTCACGTAGCTTATGCCGTTTTACCGGTTATTGCAGAGGTATCCCGTGAATCAGGGATTAGACCTGAAAGACCAATGTCTATTGCGGTTATTGCCTCACAGCAAGCCATTACAGCAAGTCCAATTTCGGCGGCAACCGTTGCCCTGCTTGCCTTGTTAACAGATTTCAAGATTAACTTACTCGATATTTTAATGATTTGTATTCCGTCTACACTAATCGCATGTATGATTGCTGCATTTGTTTCTAGCAAAATGGGAAAAGAGTTAAATAATGACCCAGAGTACCTCAAACGTTTAGAAGCAGGATTAGCACCAATTAAAAAGGATAAAAAGGAATTTAAAGCGACAATAGGGGCAAAGCTCTCCGTCATATTTTTCCTATTAGCAGCAGTGCTAGTGGTCGTGTTGGGTTCAGTTGAAACGTTACGCCCTGGCTGGACGGTCGACGGGACTTTCACACGGATGACAATGCCGGCTGCCATTGAAATTGTAATGTTGACGATTGCTGCTTTGATCATTATCTTTTGTAAACCAAAGGTGGAAGAAATTGTTTCCGGTAGCGTCTTTAAAGCCGGTGCCACAGCTGTAGTCGCCATCTTTGGGATTGCTTGGATGGGAGACACATTCTTTCAAGGCAACCTAGCATTAATTTCCGGATCGATTTCCGATTTGGTTACGGCTGCACCATGGTTGTTCGCGATTGCCCTATTTGCCCTTTCCATCTTGCTTTATAGCCAGGCCGCAACTGTTCGTACTTTAATGCCGCTTGGAGTCACACTGGGCATTAGCCCAGCCTTATTAATCGCCATGTTCCCGGCTGTTAACGGATACTTCTTTATTCCAAACTATCCAACCGTGGTTGCCGCAATTAACTTTGACCGTACAGGAACAACAAAAATTGGAAAATATATTTTGAATCACAGCTTTATGGTTCCAGGGTTAATTGCCTCTATTGGCGCCGTTGGGATTGGTATTTTATTAAGCATGATCGTTTTATAAAGGGAAGCTTTAAAAAATGAATAGTGGTTCGAGGCAGTCTCCTGACTGCTTCGGATACCGCCAATCTATAAATGTTTTAAAAAAAAAATTGGAGATGACAAGTATGAGTTATTCAGAGAATTTCCGTATTGAAAAAGATTTCCTAGGGGAAAAGCAGGTTCCGGCTGAAGCCTATTATGGTGTTCAAACAATAAGAGCAGTTGAGAACTTTCCAATTACAGGATATCGAATTGACCAAGCGCTCATAAAAGCAATGGCGATGGTGAAAAAAGCATCTGCTTATGCCAATGCGGAAATTGGACAATTGGATACAAAAATTTCGAAGGCTATCATGGTGGCGGCGGATGAAGTAATCGAAGGAAGCTTGCACGATCAATTTATCGTTGACCCGATTCAAGGGGGAGCAGGAACGTCCATCAACATGAATACTAATGAAGTCCTTGCCAACAGGGCCCTAGAACTGATAGGCGAACAAAAAGGAAATTACAAGCTTATCAGTCCGAATTCACATGTTAACATGGCACAATCCACGAACGACGCCTTTCCAACGGCTATCCATTTGTCGACACTGATGACTTTAGAAGAATTAATCAAAGTGATGGAAGAGCTTCATTTTGAATTCATGAAAAAGGGAAATGAATTTGATGGCATTATCAAAATGGGCCGCACTCATTTACAGGATGCCGTGCCAATTCTGCTTAGCCAAGAATTCGAAGCCTATGCAAGGGTGCTAAGAAGAGACATTAAACGAATTAAGGCAACACGTGAGAATTTATATGAAGTGAATATGGGAGCGACAGCTGTTGGAACGGGTCTGAATGCGGAACCGGAATATATTGAAAAAACCGTCAAATTTTTAGCAGAAATAACAGGTTTGCCAATAAAAGGATCAGTAGATTTAGTAGATGGAACGCAAAATACGGATTCTTATATGGAAGTCTCGGCTGCCCTTAAGGTTTGTATGTTGAATATGTCGAAGGTTGCGAATGATTTACGGCTGATGACCTCCGGACCACGCTGCGGTTTAGGTGAAATCAACCTACCTGCCCGTCAGCCGGGTTCATCTATCATGCCGGGAAAAGTTAACCCGGTTATGGCAGAGGTCTTAAACCAAAGTGCATTCCAGGTGGTAGGAAATGATTTGACGATCAGTATGGCTTCCGAAGCAGGGCAATTTGAACTCAATGTAATGGAACCGGTGATTGTTTTTAACCTGCTGCAATCAATTAGAATTATGACCAATGTGTTTACCGTCTTCCGTGAACATTGCTTAAGCGGGATTACCCCTAATAAAGAGAGAATGGAAGCTTACGTGAATAATAGTGTTGGTATTATCACCGCTATTAACCCGCATGTTGGCTATGAAACGGCTGCATCGATTGCAAGGGAAGCAATTGTCTCAAACAGACCGGTTAGAGAAATCGTCCTTGAACGAGGCGTGTTAACAGCAAGTGAACTTGATACCATTTTACATCCATTTGAAATGACCAATCCAGGAATCGCAGGAAAAGAATTACTTGAGAAAAAACGCCGTGAAAAAGAAGAAAAAGAATTAGTTTTAGCATAGTGAAAATTGCTAGGCGCCTAGCTTCAGGGCTTGGCGCTTAAGCATTATTTAAGCAACATTGGGAGGTTTTGCAAAATGGAGAGTGGAAAAAATCAGCTTTTTTACCGTAAGCTGCATTCATTGTCGGGGATAATTCCTGTCGGAGTATTTATGACCGTTCATTTATGTGTCAACTATTCCGCGACATACGGGATGGATTCCTATAACAAAGCAGCAGACTTTATGGTGAATCTGCCGTTTAAATATTTGTTGGAACTTTTTGTTATCTTCATCCCGTTATTATTCCATGGGGTGTACGGAATTTTTATTGCTCGTCAGGCTAAAAACAATGTTAGCCGGTACGGCTTTTTTCGAAATTGGAAGTTTTTCTTACAACGAGTGACAGGTTTAATTGCATTTGTTTTTATTATCTGGCATGTCTGGGAAACAAAGGTACAGGTAGAATTTAACGGTGTCGAAGCAAATTATCATTTAATGGCGGGCATCGTTGATAATGGAATTTCGCTAGCTCTTTATATCATTGGGATTGTTTCTTGTATTTATCACTTTGTAAATGGAATTTGGACTTTCTTGATCACTTGGGGAATCACCGTGTCACCACAATCACAAAAAGTTACACAATACATTTCAATCGGATTATTTATCGCATTATCCTTTATCGGGATCCGCGCAATCCTAGCATTTGCTTAAAAGCTAGATAGGGAGGACAGACAAATGAGCAAAGGAAATATTGTCATTGTAGGCGGAGGTTTAGCCGGATTAATGGCCGCTATAAAAATTGCCGAAGCAGGAACGAAGGTCGATTTATTCTCGGTTGTTCCGGTTAAGCGATCTCACTCTGTTTGTGCCCAGGGCGGCATCAATGGAGCAGTTAATACAAAAGGGGAGAACGACTCTCCATGGGAGCACTTTGATGATTCGGTGTATGGAGGCGACTTCTTGGCTAACCAGCCTCAGGTAAAAGCAATGTGTGAAGCTGCTCCGAAAATTATCCATATGTTTGACCGGATGGGGGTTATGTTTAACCGAACTCCTGAAGGTCTGCTGGATTTCAGACGCTTTGGCGGAACACAGTATCACAGAACCGCATTTGCCGGGGCTACGACAGGGCAGCAGCTCCTCTATGCACTTGATGAACAAGTACGTAGCTTCGAGGTAAAGGGCTTAGTAACAAAGTACGAAAGCTGGGAATTTGTCTCTTCGATTATTGATGAAGAAGGAATCTGCCGTGGAATTACGGCACAAAATTTACGAACAATGGAAATGAAACCATTTCCGGCAGATGCCGTGATCATGGCAACAGGCGGGCTTGGAATTATTTTTGGAAAGTCAACCAATTCAACGATTAATACGGGCTATGCAGCGGCAAGGCTATATCAGCAAGGTGCTTTATATGCGAACGGAGAATTTATTCAAATTCATCCAACGGCTATTCCGGGAGATGATAAGAACCGCCTCATGAGTGAGTCAGCACGTGGTGAAGGCGGTAGGGTCTGGACGTATAAAGACGGAAAGCCATGGTACTTTTTAGAAGAAAAATATCCGGCATATGGAAATCTTGTGCCACGTGATATTGCCACCCGTGAGATTTTCGATGTGTGTATCAATCAAAAGCTTGGGATCAATGGGGAAAATAAGGTTTATTTGGATCTTTCTCATATTGATGCAAAGGAGTTAGATATTAAGCTAGGCGGAATCATGGAAATCTATGAAAAATTCATGGGAGATGATCCGCGGAAGGTGCCGATGAAAATATTCCCTGGTGTCCACTATTCCATGGGCGGTCTATGGGTCGATTTTGATCAAAAAACCAGTATCCCAGGCTTGTTCGCTGCTGGTGAATGTGATTATTCGCAGCACGGTGCTAACCGTCTCGGAGCAAACTCGTTGTTATCAGCGGTTTACGGCGGAATGGCAGCCGGTCCAAAAGCGCTTGAATATATTCAAGGACTTAAAAAGCCGACCGATCAGGTTTCAAGTACTATTTTTGAAGCACAGGTACGGGAGGATAGCAAAAAATATGAATCTATTTTAGCGATGGATGGAACAGAAAACGCCTATTTACTTCATAAGGAACTAGGCGAACTCATGACGGCAAACGTAACCGTTGTTCGGGAAAATAAGAAATTAAAAATGACCTATGAGAAACTACAAGAATTCTCGGAACGCTTTAAAAATATCAACATTGAAGATACGGCAAAATGGAGTAACTCCAGCGCCTCGTTTGTCCGGCAATTAGAAGGCATGATTAATCTTGCACATGTGATTACCCTTGGAGCCTATAACCGAAACGAAAGCCGCGGGGCCCATTATAAGCCGGAATTCCCAGACCGCAATGATGAGGACTGGCTAAAAACGACAATCGCGGAATACAATCCAGCAACAAATCAGCCAGAGTTATCTTATCAGGAAGTAGATATTTCGTTGATTAAACCACGGAAACGAGATTATACAAAAGCGAAGAAAGGAGCCAACTGATGATGGGAACCGAAAAGACCATTCATTTAATCATAACTAGACAAAAGGATGCACAATCTGCCCCGTACACAGAAGAATTCATGGTTCCTTATCGTTCAAATATGAACATCATCTCGGCATTAATGGAAATCCAAAAAAATCCAGTGAACGCCAAAGGCGAAAAAACAACTCCAGTCATTTGGGAATCTGTTTGCTTAGAGGAAGTTTGCGGAGCCTGCTCGATGGTCATTAATGGAAAACCGCGCCAAGCGTGTTCTTCCTTAATTGATCAGCTCGACCAGCCAATTCATATTGCGCCGCTGGCGACATTCCCTGTCATGCGCGATTTAATGATTGACCGCTCATGGATGTTTAATGCCTTGAAAAAGGTAAAAGCGTGGATTCCGATTGACGGGACATATGATTTAGGTCCAGGACCGAGAATGCCGGAAAAGACAAGGCAATGGGCCTATGAATTATCGAAATGTATGACTTGCGGCTGCTGTTTAGAGGCCTGCCCGAACGTCAATGAAAAGTCCAATTTCATCGGTCCGGCACCATTATCACAGGTGCGTTTGTTCAATGCCCATCCTACTGGTGCAATGCATAAGGAAGAAAGGCTTTTGGCCATTATGGGCGAAGGAGGACTTACCTCCTGCGGCAACTCGCAAAACTGTGTCGAGGTCTGTCCGAAAGGCATTCCCCTCACCACCTCAATTGCCGATTTAAATCGACAAACAACGATTCAGTCGTTAAAGAACTTCTTCGGATAAGGTGTAAGGCACCATCTGAATGACGGATTGGGAATCGAGTGAAAAGATTCAGTTAATGATAGGTTCGTTCCTTTAGGAGCGGGCTTTTTTTTATACGATAAGAATTTATTACATTGGAATTCGAGAAATGTCCAGTTCCACAAGGAAGTCTTCGGTAGCATTAACATCGCACGAAGGAAAAGCGATAACTTTTTCGAGGAGCGCCCAGCGGCTAGAGGACTTCGCTCTTCTCCCTAATTTAACTATGGTAAAATTGAAGGAATATCTCGATTTAATCCGAATTTTTGAAAATATTATCAAGAAAGGAGAACCAACATGCAATTTTCCTTTGATCACCTAGTCTGTTTTTTTAAGAAGCCAGAGGAGGCAATTACGCTTTTACAAAAAATAGGAATCCATGCTGTCAATGGCGGACGCCATGAATTTTGGGGAACATATAATTCACTTACCTATTTTGGATTAAGCTATATTGAGTTTTTAGGTATTGAAAATTTATCGATTGCTGAGAAACAAGAAGAAAACCGATTGATTACTCAAATCGTGGAGCAGCTGGCAAAAGATAAGCGGGAAGGCCCTGCTAGAATTGCCATTCGCACCGATAGTATTGAAAAATTAGCCGTAAAGCTAAAAGAAGAAGGATTTACTGTTTATGGTCCACTCCCAGGTGAACGAGTTCGGGCGGATGGGCAAGTAATCAGATGGTCGCTCCTCTTCGCTGAAAACGGCGCCAACGAGCTAACTCTTCCATTTTTCATCCAATGGGAAAAGGAGGATGGGGAGAGGTTTTTAGAATTAGAGGAACAAGGGTTAATAGAGTCACATAGGGTGGGAAATCCAACTTTTGAAAGTGTGGGATTTATTGTAAATAACTTAGACAAAACCATAACAAAATGGGGGAATTTGTTTAACCTTACACAGAGTGAGGAATTTACGGACCTAACCATCCATGCACGATGTCGAAAACTAGATTTGGATGGAACGAAGCTGATGTTCTGTGAGCCACTTAGTGAAGGTATCGCTGAGAAGGTTTTAAAAGAAAAAGGGGAAACACCTTTTTTAGTAAACCTAAAAGGAACGAAGCAAAGACATTTTTTTGAGATGCTAAATGGTTTCTGGAGATTTCAATAAGGAGTTGAGGATGTTAGGCGAACAATGCATGTTATTGTTCGCCTTGATTTTTTTCAAAAAGAAAATGTTTCATATAAAAAGATCGTTCATCAGCAGAAAGACCATCTAGCTTCTTTTCTTCTACTTTCTCTTCGATAAAAAAATATAGATTTAATTTCATCATCTTTATTTCCTTTCACCAAGTTTTCACCGTTCTCTATTAAACTTCAGTTTATCAAGTAATGAAAGGAGGTAAGAGAAAGATGAAAACTAGAGTAAAGCTAGGTATCATTTGGGGTGCGATTATCGTATCAATCATGATGGGGATTAATTTTTTCTATCACCTTTTAGGAGGTGAACGCCGTCAAGATGGCAGACTTCAGGGGTTTCATAAAGAAGGATGGCAACACCAAGGCGGTTTTGAGCCTCATCGTTTTATGAATGGCCCTCATCATGGAGGAGAATTTCATTGGTTCGGAATTCTGCTATTCCTCATTATCGGACTAGCTGTACTGGTTCTGTTAGTGAGATGGCTTAGAAGGAAAACGAAGAAATCCGCAATGCAGCAGTTTATCAATACACCTGAAGTGGATTCACATACATCGGTAATTAACCAAAATGCAAGTATTTTAGATCAGTGGGAAAAAAATGTCACGACTAAAAAGGAGAATGATTAAAATGGGTATTTTTAAGCGGATGAAGAGGATTACGAAGGCTGAAATTAATGGGCTGCTGGATGGAATGGAAGATCCAATCGCCATGTTGAATGAATATTCGAGAGAAATGGAGCAAGAAATTGAAAAAGGTCAGAAAGCCTTAGCCAGACAAATTTTCGTTGAGAAAAAACAATCAGCGCTTATTCTGGAAACAAGAGATTTGATTGCAAAGAGAACCCGACAGGCTAAACTGGCCATTGAACATGGTGAGGATTCGATGGCGAAATTAGCCGTGCAAGAAAAACTCACTCATGAAAATCAGTTAAATCTCTACCAGGAACAGTATGAGGCCATAAAACAACAAACCCAAATCCTGATTGAAAAATTGAATCAGTTGCAAGAAAAGTTTAACGAAATGCAGCATAAGAAAATCCTTTTATCTTCACGTGCTAATGTTGCTCAATCTATAAAACAAATTCAAAAATCAACAATATCCTTTCAAACAGACACCATCGCAAGAGGAATAGCCCGAACGGAAGAGCGCATTTTAATGATGGAGGCCGAGGTACAAGCTGGTAGTCAGTTTTCCAATCCTTTGGCCAGGGAGGATGCGGCATCCAGAATTTTTGTCAATGAGGAAGAACTGAAACAGGAAATTGAAAAACTTAAAAATGAAAAAGTAATGTTATCAGAGAGCTAGATTGATGTAAGCAAAGTAGAAGAAACCACAGGATAGGAGCACCCTAAGTATGTTAGGTGCTTCTTTTTCTGTATATAAAAGCTGATTATTTATCTGTTTTCACCTAAGTCGAAGCGCTCCAGTCCATACGCTGCTAAACGGGCGTTTCGCTTTTTTATCTCGGGAATTTTGTTGTAATTTTGTGGAGTTCATTATATTCCGTTTCTTTTATTTTTAATAATTTCTTAAGTTAATTTAAAGATTGCTCTGGTAAGATTCGGGTAGTTGTGGGCGATCTGTTTTTCGAAAAATCGTCTATTATTTTCGATTTTAAAGGGGTCTATCAAATGAATATCTTATTGGCTGAAGATGATTCACAGCTTGGTGAATTAATTGTTTTTATGTTGAAAAAGAAGGGGATCGGTAATGTCGAATGGGTGATGGATGGGGAAGATACATACTATTATTCGACTACTTCCCATTATGATGTGATCATCATGGATTGGATGATGCCGAATGGAGAGGGTGTGGATATCTGTCGCCGATTACGAAAACAAGGTTATTCCGGTGCGATTCTGATGTTAACCGCAAAAGATACCGTCCAGGACCGGATTGAGGGATTGGATTCTGGTGCGGATGATTATCTCGTCAAACCGTTTGAAATTGATGAGCTTTTAGCACGATTGCGCGCTCTTTCCCGCCGTAACTATGCACCCATATTGGAAGAAGAAGTCAAAATACATGATTTGGTTCTGAATCGGATGAGCCATGTGGTACGTTTGGGGAGAAAAGAAATCCAATTAAGTCCTCGTGAATTTCAACTTTTAGATTTATTGGTCCAAAATAAGGGACAGGTACTACCGCGAGAAGTTATTCTCGAGCGAATTTGGGGTTTTGATTCGGAGGTCGCTCCTAAAACCATTGATGCGACTGTCAAATTGATCCGAAAGAAGCTTGATACCTTCGAAAAACAAGATTTACTTCAAAGTATAAGAGGGGTAGGTTATCGGTTTGAACACTAATCTTCTTTTCATCATACGTGCCTTAACAATCCGCGGTGAGAAGGATGTATTTAGGAGCACACAAGGTCGGTTGACTCGCATTTATAGTGGATTGCTTATGCTATTTCTCATCCTATTTATTGTGATAGTGTATTCCGTTCTCTATTTTACGATTTTAAAGAATCAGGAGAATGAACTTCAATCATTAGTGAAACAGGAAGCAAGCTTTATAGAGAATTATTTGTTGAAAAACGAACAGACTGACTTGCAAGGAATTCAAAATCAAGAGGTAGTATTTGCAGGCGTTAATCAATTCTTTTATTATGTCATTAATTCTAATGGAGAAATGATCATGGGCAATGAAGTGAATCACCGCCTGCGTCCAAATTTACTAAACATGGTGAACGAAAGGTTCCAAGATAGTTTAAAGATTCGTAAGCTAACACTACACGTGGAAGATAAGGCTAAAGGGAGAGGAAATAGGGAAGAATTTCATCCGCATGAGGGTACCCAGGATATCCACATCATGATGGCAAGCCATTCGATTTACAATAAAGGTCAATTCATTGGAAAATTGTATATTGGAAAAGACATTTCATTTGCTTATCAGCTATTCAAATGGCTTCTTTTGATCCTTGTTGCGTTAGGCATTTTATTTTTCGGGGTAGCGTTATTTATTAGTGTGGTCATGTCCAAACGAGCAATGGTCCCTATTAGTGGTGCGTTTACGAGACAACGAGAATTTGTGGCAGATGCCTCACATGAATTACGGACACCATTAAGTGTATTATTATCCTCGATTGATGCGATGGAAATGACGATTGAACCTTCGAAGGAGGAGGACTTTGTAGGGAAGCTGCTTTCGAATATGAGGCGGGAAGTGAAGCGAATGACCAATTTAGTTAGTGATTTATTGACACTGGCTCGTACCGATTCGAATACAATCGAAACTAGAAACGAAACGTTCGACTTTCGCCCACATGCAGAAAAAGCAATTGAGTCCGTCAGTCCGCTGGCTGCTACAAAGCAAATATCTCTCAACTTATCTGCGCCGACTACTCTGATTGCAACGGGAGACCCGCAAAGATTATCTCAACTATTATATATTTTATTAGATAATGCTATTAAATACACCCCAAACGGCGGGGAAGTTCAGCTCTACCTTTCAAAAGAAGGAAACGAGATTTGTATTAAAGTTCAGGACACCGGTATCGGAATCAAGCCGGAGGATTACAACCATATATTTGAACGTTTTTATAGATCCGATAAATCTCGGTCTCGACAAATGGGTGGCCATGGATTGGGACTTTCCATTGCCAAGTGGATTGTTGAAACACATGAAGGAACGATAAAATTATCTAGTGAAATGGGGAAAGGGAGTACATTTATCATTCGCATACCCCTCCTTCGTAAGGCTATAAATGAGACTTAGGGAAACAAACACTTTTACAGTGGAGAATTAACCATAGTTTTATAAAAAGACTTCTACAGGAAAGAAAGTATAAACGGTTTGAGAAATGTCCAGTTCCAAAAGAGTAAGCTTCGGAAGCGAAACCTCGCACGAAGGAAAAGCGATAGCTTTTTTTAGGAGCGCCCAGTGGCTAGTGAAATTCGATCTTCTCCCTATATGAAGTCAACATCGGATCGCTATGCTTCTTGATGTTCTATATTGGGAACTTTTCCTTTTTGCTGCTTGGTAAAATGTGTATAATAAATTAAAGACATTAGTCAAGACAATTGAAGGGGTGATGGGAAATGAAGGCGTTAATCAATATCGATTATACGTATGATTTTGTAGCGGATGCAGGGGCGTTAACCTGCGGGGAACCGGGGCAAGCGATTGAGGGGAAAATCGCTGAACTGACGAAAGCGTTTATTGAGACTGGCGATTATGTTGTTTTTGCCATCGATGTTCATGATAAAGGAGATGAATATCATCCGGAAACCAAGCTGTTCCCGCCGCATAATCTACGTGGAACATCCGGAAGAGACCTGTTTGGTGCACTTCAAAATGTGTATGAAGAGAATCAGCAGCGTGAAAATGTAGTTTATATGGATAAAACGAGGTACTCTGCGTTTGCAGGAACGGACCTCGAAATCAAATTGCGGGAACGGGGAATTACTGAGGTACACCTGGTTGGCGTCTGTACCGATATATGCGTTCTTCACACAGCCGTAGATGCCTATAATAAAGGTTTTAAAATTGTTATATATAAGGATGCCGTAGCATCATTTAATCCCGCAGGGCATGAATGGGCCCTCGGACATTTTGAACAAACGCTCGGAGCTATGGTTAAATAGAGGTTTTAATGGTATTATCATTAATAATGGTGAAAAACTGTAATAGTACTCCGGAGGTCGATTATGAAACACATTTATCATGATGATAGTTTAACTCTGCATACGGATCTATATCAGATTAATATGGCAGAGACGTATTGGAGAGATGGGATACATAATAAACGTGCGGTTTTCGAGTTATATTTCCGCAAGCTTCCTTTTGGAAACGGCTATGCTGTTTTTGCAGGCCTAGAAAAGGTCATTCAGTTTATCCAGGGCTTCCGTTTTAGTGAAGAAGACCTTGAGTATTTGAAAAATGAAGTAGGTTACAAGGACGATTTTTTAGCCTATCTTAAAAATATAAGTTTCACTGGCACGATTCGCTCGATGAAAGAGGGCGAGCTTGTATTTGGCAATGAGCCGATCTTGCGCGTCGATGCACCGCTGGCTGAAGCACAATTAGTAGAGACAGCTTTGCTTAACATTGTGAATTACCAAACATTAATTGCAACGAAAGCTTCGCGAATCAAGCAAGTTGTCGGCGAAGAAGTAGCCATGGAATTTGGAACTAGACGGGCACAAGAAATGGATGCGGCTGTCTGGGGTACAAGAGCAGCTTATCTAGCTGGTTTTGAAGCTACCAGCAATGTAAGGGCAGGTAAACTGTTTGGGATTCCTGTTGCCGGAACCCATGCCCATTCAATGGTTCAAGCCTATAAAGATGAATATACTGCTTTTCATAAATATGCAGAATCACATAAAGACTGTGTCTTTTTAGTAGATACGTATGATACACTCCGCCTCGGCGTTCCCAATGCCATTAAGGTAGCGAAAGAACTGGGAGATAAGATTAATTTTATCGGGATTCGCCTTGATAGTGGTGACCTCGCTTATCTTTCAAAGGAAGCACGAAAAATGCTGGATGAAGCAGGATTTACGGATGCGAAAATTTATGCGTCCAGCGATTTGGATGAGCACACGATTATCAACTTAAAAGCACAAGGAGCTAAAATCGAAAGCTGGGGTATCGGTACGAAGCTGATTACTGCCTATGACCAAGCAGCACTCGGGGCTGTTTATAAAATTGTCACGATTGAAGATGAGAACGGCAAAATGGTGGATACGATTAAAATTTCCTCTAATCCAGATAAAGTGACAACTCCTGGGCTGAAAAAGGTTTACCGGATTATCAATAATACGAATCACCATGCTGAAGGAGATTATATCGCGATGGAGGATGAAAAGCTGCCGGAAAAACGGCTCCGCATGTTCCATCCAACCCATACGTATATTAATAAGGTGGTTACGAACTTTACGGCAAAAGAGCTCCATCAAGATATTTTTGTGAACGGTGATCTCGTTTATGAAATGCCTTGTCTGGAGGAATCCCGCGAGTATCTGAAGCAAAATCTTGATGCATTATGGGACGAGTATAAGCGGATAATGAATCCAGAGGATTATCCACTCGACTTAAGTCAAAAGTGCTGGGATAACAAGATGAAAAACATTGAAGAAGTAAAAGAGCAAGTTGCGGCGATGAAGGAATAAGATGTAATGGGACGTCCTAAGAAAATCGGGCGTCTTTTTTTCGATAAAAAGAAAGGCAGGCCCAAGGGGGGTCAGCATTGTCCCTCCTAAAGTCTGCCTCTCTTTTATTTTTGTTTAAAGTAATCCATAAAGGCATGGAAAATTTCTATGCCTTGGTAGGTAAGCATTCCTGCTGCTGATATCGAAAAGAACCCAATTATCATAAAACGGATCCACATATTTACTTCCTCCCTTATTTTTGATGATTACCCTTATGATTCGGGAGGGAGGATTAAGTAGTTTGATTGATTGAATATGGGGACTAGAAAAATATGCTTTCTGTTAAACCTAAAAATCCAAAAAATGAGTGGAATCACTACTGTTAAAAGAATCAAGGAAAGCTGGAAGAGTATTTGCAGGTCAAATAGTTGTTTTTTCTCATCGTCCGATTGTGACTTTGCCTTAGCATCATCTAAGTTGATGATTACCTTGGTTTCAGAATGCGAGTGCGGAAGTATGTTTGAAAAGTGTAAAAAATTAAAAGCAAGGAAGGCAAGGAGTAAGGGAATGGAAAAGGTCTTTATTTTTTTTATCGTTATCCACTCCTTCCAATGAGATTGTTTTAATCATATCCACTATTATTATATTTGGAAACAAAAATATTCTGACAAATTCCTTGGTTTTTGTTAAAAAAAGGCTATGGTCTTGCGACAGGTTTCGCAATTAGCCTTTCTTTGTGTTACAATCTTAGCTAGTCAAATCGAGTAAAGGAAGAAACGGATGAGCAGACCATTACCAGTAAATAAAAATGAATATATAGATGTAGTTTTTGAAGATTTAACCCATGACGGGGCCGGAGTAGCGAAAGTGGATGGTTATCCGCTGTTTGTACCAAACGGGCTGCCGGGTGAAAAAGCCAAAGTTAAGGTGATAAAGACGGGCAAAGGCTACGGGATTGGACGCTTGATTGAACTTTTTGAAAAAAGCCCATACCGAGTAGATATTGCAAGCAGCGAAAAGAATAAATATGGCGGCTGCCAGCTAGAACATATTAGCTATGAGGGGCAGCTACGATACAAAGAAAATCAAGTTCGCCAAGTCCTTACTCGGATCGGCAAACTAGAAGATGTGGTGGTTCATCCGATTTTAGGAATGGACAACCCATGGCACTATCGGAACAAGGCCCAGGTGCCTGTCGGTGAAAAAGACGGCAAATTGATTGCCGGATTTTTTAAACCACGGAGCCATGAAATTGTCGATACGGATGAAAGCTTGATTCAGCTGCCAGAAATTAATGAAGCAGTTCAAGCTGTAAAGGAAATTTGCAGCAAGCTTGGCATCCCTGCTTATCAAGAAGAATCCCATAAAGGTGTGCTCCGTCATATCATGGCACGGTATGGTCAGCAAACAGGCGAGCTCATGGTTGTGATCATAACCAGAACTGCAGATCTTCCTCAGAAAGATAAGCTGGTTGAGGAAATTGTTGCCCGGCTGCCAAAGGTGAAGTCAATTGTTCATAATGTGAATTCGAAGCGGACAAACGTCATTATGGGGGAAAAAACGACCGTCCTTTGGGGAAATGAAGTCATCTATGATTACATAGGCGATGTGAAATTCGCCATATCTGCGCTGTCGTTTTATCAAGTGAACCCTGTTCAGACAAAGGTTTTGTATGATAAGGCGTTGGAATATGCGGACCTAAGCGGCGAAGAAAACGTAATTGATGCCTATTGCGGCATCGGGACAATCTCTTTATTTTTAGCGCAAAAAGCTCGTAAGGTTTTTGGGGTGGAAGTGGTTCCAGAGGCAATCGAAGATGCGCAACGAAATGCAGAATTGAATGGCATATCAAATGCAGAATTTGCAGCCGGGGAAGCAGAGGTTGTAATTCCGAAGTGGTATAAAGAGGGCAATGCTGCGGATGTACTTGTCGTCGATCCACCACGCAAAGGCTGCGACGAGGCTTTGCTGCAAACGATTATTGAAATGAAACCGAAGAAGGTTGTTTATGTTTCCTGCAATCCAGCGACACTGGCAAGGGATTTGCGGATTCTAGAAGATGGCGGCTATAAAACGGTGGAAGTTCAGCCAGTGGATATGTTTCCACATACGACGCATGTGGAGTGTGTGTCGCAACTCATTCTAAAAGTGTAACTGACAAATAAACTCACTAACCCTTTACAATAAACATTTCCGATTTCTCCGCCGAGTGAGAAAAAAGATTTCGTAAAAAAGCGTGAGAATAACAGGGCTATCCCTTACGGGATAAGCCTTTCATCTTTTTATGGACTCGGAAAACTTCATTCTAACTCGAGAAAAAGCGTGAAAAAAAGCGTGAAAAAAGAGCTGGAAAAAGTGAAAAAAAGAGAGGGAAAAGCGGGTAAAGCAGGAGATTTCGGAAAACTTTATTATGACAGAGAACGAAGAAATGCGGGTTTGGGTGGGGTGAAATCGGTAGGGAATTTTAGCAAAGTACAAAAGAAGGTAACTAACCCACAATTGGGAGTTGCCTTTATGTATTTTATTAAAAAAGTGGCGTAAAACCCCTTACTTTAGAAATGGGGATATAAGCCATGTTTTTTTACTTCCAATTACCAATAGAAACTAGT